>NZ_JAASHD010000041.1:0-30801 GCF_019734375.1 Clostridium sp. K04 | reverse complement strand
AAACTTATATAATTTTCAAAGAGCGAGCAATTCTATGAAAAATCAAGCTATTTTTTCATATCAGCTTAACAGATTCTTTTTTCTTAATTATACAAGGGGTTTACTATGAAATTAATATAGGAATGGAATATTGAAAAGGATATATCAATAATAATTAATTTAATAAAAAATATATGAAATAAATATATCAATTATGGAATTAAATCTTGCCTTGGAGTGCACTTTAAGTGGTAGACTAAGGATAATAAGTTAAATGTTAGCGGAAATAATAGGAGAGTATAAAGATTATGGGGAAAAGAATATTAGTATTTTTGTCTGGGAGAAATGATGGTAGTACAAATGTATTATGTGATGAATTTATTAATGGAGCTAAGGAATCAGGAAATTATGTAGAAAAAATATTAGTAAATAATAAAAATATTAATTACTGTTTAGGTTGTAGAGCTTGCAAATTAAATAAAGGAATATGTATTCATAAGGATGATATGACGGAAATTTTAGATAAAATAATAAGCTCAAATATAATAGTTTTTGCATCACCAGTATACTTTTATAGCTTTAATGCACAAATGAAAGCAATTATGGACAGAACTTATGCTAAGTTAGAAAGTATAAAAGATAAGGAAGCTTATCTTATTATAAGTGGAGCAGCACCTACTAAAAATTATATGAATACAATTGTAGAATCTTTTGAAAAATACATTGATTGTTTTGAAAACATTGAGTTAAGGGGGATAATCTATGGCTGTGGGGCAATTGAAAAAGACTTTTTAAAAGGAAAAGATGTAATAAAAGAAGCATATGATATGGGAAAATCTATAATATAGATTTTCCCATATCATATGCTTTATAATAGATAATTAGATTTTAAGTTTTCTAAATGCTAAAGGGGTTTTACCATGAGTTTTTTTAAACATTTTAACGAAATTACCACTATAATTATAGCCAAGTTGTTTAGAGATTTCATCAATACTTAACTCAGTTGTAGATAATAAATTTTCTGCCATTGTCATTCTAATAGAATTAGTATATTCACTAATAGACATATGATATTTTGCAGAAAATCCTGCCTTTAATTTTTGTTCATTTAAAAATACAATTTTACTTAAAGCCTTTATAGTGGGAGGATTACAGGCTTCTTCCGTTAATATATCATGAGCTTTTTGTATTGCATGTGCATCTGATGCAGTTAATGTAATATATCTATCTTTTCCTATCTTAATTTTTCCATAGTTTAATTGATTAGTAAAAACATTTTCTGGTGAAGAATTCAACTCCTTGGAAAGTAAAGCTATAGATTCTAAAATTTTGCTTTCTAAATATATAGGGGTAAGTTCATTGACTTCAGACATACTTCTTAGTCTTTGAATAATCGTAGAGATTTCAAGTGGAAGATATCTATATGTATAATTACTAATAAAGTTATCAAAGTCTAAAGTATTGGGGAAGTTTGGTCTGATTACTTCATCAAAGTATTTTTTGTAAATTGTTATTTCAGCTCCATGAAAGTGTTGACCTTTCTTCCAAAACTGTTTCCCTTGAATTGTTTTTTCCACTACAAAAAATGAGGATGGAGTGAAAGAAGAAACAGGATTATCTTCTATTTCAAAAGAAGTTTCACCAGTATAAACAGTACCAAACCTCATTATTTCTTCATTATGATCAAAAGAAATAGAAAAATCTGCAGGGATAGTGTAATCACCTATGCCAAAGTCATAATATTCTTCACGTGAATATTTAATAAAATGCCCAAGTTCAGGATTATTTTCATTTTTATATATAGTATAATTTTTAGTTTCATATGGTTTAAAAGTCATTTTATTTAAAACGGTAGCTTGAAAATCTTTTGTTGTTTTAGAAATCATGATATACCTCTATATTAATAATAATTAAAGTAAATATATTATAATTATAAGTATTTACAATAAAAAATAAATAATTAGTTTAATAGATTATAGAAATTATTTATAAGTAATTTGGATAAAATAAATTTAGTTAAATACAAAATAAATTATTATAATAGATGATAAAATTATTAAATTAGATGTAAGGATTGAAATGAGAATGACTCTCATATACAATCAACTTACAGTCGACGAGAAAAAACAGAAGTTAATTATAAAATAAATGGAGGTACAAAATGAAGAATAAAGTTTTAAAAGCAATAGTGGCAACTTGTATGACAGCTATGATGTTTGTTGGATGTGCTAGCAACGGGACAGCAAATGAAGACAAAACAACTGAAAATACTGTAACAGTTACAGATGTAAGAGGAGATGTTGAAATACCAGCAGATCCACAAAGAATAGTAGATTTAAGTGGGAACAGTGATATATTATCAATCTTAGGATATGATGTTGTAGGTACTGCAAATAGTGATGCTTATGATTACACTAAATTCCCTTCATATTTAGAAGAAACATTAAAAGGTGCTGAAATCTTAGGATATAGCATGCAAGATACTATGGATGTAGAAGCGGTTATGAACTTAAATCCAGATTTAATAGTTATATCAACAGTTCAAGAAAAAATGTATGATGCATTAAGTGAAATTGCTCCAACAGTTATGATTCAATTAGAAGCTTTAAATTGGAAAGATGATGTTAGAACTTTAGCAAAAGTATTTAATAAAGAAGATGTTGCTAATGAATGGATAGCTAATTACGAAAATAAAGCTAAAGAAGCTGGAGATAAAATCAAAGCTGAATATGGTGAAGACACAACTTATCTTTCATTCTTAGCAAGTGGTGGACAATTCTTCATATTTGATGGTGCAGGATTTGGTGATGTATTATATAACGATATGGGATTAGCTAAACCAGCAGGAATGCCAGAACAAACAGACATTAGCTTACCAGTTGTAACTTATGAAGGTTTAGCAGCAATTCAATCTGATTATATATTCGTAATTGCAACGGATGAAGATTTAGCTCAATTAGAAGCAAATAGCATTTGGAACAACTTACCTGCAGTTAAAAATGGTAATGTAGTAGTATTAGAATCATCACCATACTTTAACCAAGGATATAGCTCAATTGGAAGAGAAATATTAGTAGATGAAATAGGTGACATGTTAAATGAAACAAAGTAATAAACGTACAATAATATTTGTAATTTGTAGTTTGTTACTCTTAATAGGAGGATTGACTTTAGCCATTAGGCTAGGGTCAGTCCATATTACGTTTAAGGATATTTGGAATAGTATATTTAATTATAATGAAACATTAGAACTTATGTTAGTTAGAGATGTACGTATTCCAAGGGCTTTAGCTGTATTATTTACAGGTGGGGTATTAGGAGTAACAGGGGCAATGATTCAAGGTGTTACTAGAAATCCAATAGCTGAACCATCTATCTTAGGTATAAGCCAAGGAGCAACTTTAGTAATAGCTATTTTTTATGCAGCAGGAATAGGAATAACTACTCGAAATGTAATGATAGCTTCTTTTATAGGAGCATTAATAACGGGAATTATAGTTTTAGGATTTATATCGAAAAAAGCAAATAATAACTCAATTGCAAAGATACTTTTAGCAGGAACAGCTATGAGTACATTTTTCATTTCTTTAACTACAGTAATTGGTCTTTTATCAAATCAATCTCAAATGATAGGATTTTGGGTATCTGGAGGTTTTAGAAATGCAAGTTGGGCAGATTTCAAATTAATTTTTGTAGTAGGAGTTATAGGACTTATTATAGCAGTATTTTTATCACCAAAGATAAACATATTAAATTTAGGTGATGACGTTGCAATTGGACTTGGAGAAAATCCAGAAAAAATAAGATTCGTAACCCTTATGGTTATGATACCAATGTGTGCAGCGGCAGTTGCAGTAGGTAAAAATATAGCATTTGTAGGGTTAATAGTACCTCAAATAGTTAGAAAATTATTAGGTGAAGATTATAGAAGAAATATTCCATGTTCATTTTTACTTGGAGCAGTTCTTTTAACATTTGCAGATGTTGCAGCAAGAATGATATTTAATCCTTATGAAACACCAATTGGAGTATTTACAGCATTAATAGGAATACCATTCTTTATATCAGTAGCTAGAAAGGAGAGAGGATAATGAATAAGAAAAATTTTAAATTAGTTATAGCAATTTTACTTGTCTTATTAGTAGTCTCTTTTATGGTTACATTATGTTGGGGAACATATAAGATTTCACCTTCAGAAGTTATAAATACTCTTTTAGGAAATGGGACTAAGCTTCAAAATACAGCAATATTAACTATTAGACTTCCAAGACTTTTAGTTGGTATGTTTGTAGCAGTTGCATTATCAACAGCAGGAGCAATTCTTCAAACTGTAACTAAAAATGATTTAGCAGATACAGGAATAATAGGGATAAATGCTGGGGCAGCAGTTGCAGCAGTATTATTTATTACATATTCAACTGGAGCATATTATAGTGAGCTTGGACAATTATCAATATTTGTACTACCAGCTATGGCTATAATAGGTGCAGCAGTTACGGCATTCATAATATATATGATGTCTAGTAGAAAGGGAATAAAACCAAAAAGACTTTTATTAATTGGTATTGGATTAAATGCCGGTCTTAATGCATTTATAACATTCTTTACTTTTAGAGGTGGTGTTGGAGACTATAATAGAGTATTAGTTTGGACATCGGGAAGCCTTTGGGGATCAGGATGGAGCTATGCAAAGGTAATAATCCCAATAGTAGCAATAATGTTTATAGTAGTTTTATTAAATCATAAAAAGTTAGATGTTTTAAATCTTTCAGATGAACTTGCTATATCATTAGGTTTAAATTTAGAAAAGGAAAGAAAAAAATTCTTAACTTTTGCAGTGATTTTGGCAGGGACAGCAACAGCTTTTGCAGGTAATATAGGATTTTTAGGACTTATATCTCCTCATATTGCAAGAAAGTTAGTTGGACCTTATCATAAAAAGTTTATTACAGTTTCAGCAATGATAAGTATTATTATAGTTATTCTTGCAGATGCAGTTTCAAGAAATTTATTCTCTCCAATTGAAATTCCAGTAGGAATAACAGTATCAATATTTGGAGTACCATATTTTATTTATTTAATGATGAAGGAGAAATAATTATGGAAGCTATTAGTGTAAAGAATTTAAGCGTGGCATATGAAAATAATACTATAATTGAAGATATGAGTTTATCAATACCAAAGGGAAAAATAAGCATAATAATTGGAGCAAATGGATGCGGTAAATCAACTTTACTTAAGACTATAGCAAGAATTAATAAGCCTAAAAGTGGTGATATCTTCATTAATAATAAAAATATAAAAAAGGTAAAAGAAAAGAATATAGCAAAAGAAGTTGCATTCTTACCTCAAGGACCAGTTTGTCCAGATGGACTTACAGTAAGAGAACTTGTTGCTTTTGGTAGATTTCCTCATCAAAAAATGATTGGTGGACTTACTAGTCATGATAAGGAACTTATTGATTGGGCAATAGAAGAAACAGGTCTTAGTGAATTTGCTGATAGGGGAGTTGAAAACTTATCTGGAGGGCAAAGACAAAGAGCGTGGATTGCCATGACGTTAGCTCAAGAAACTGAAATAATAATGCTTGATGAGCCAACAACTTACTTAGATATGTCTTATCAACTTGAAGTGTTAGAAGTGCTTCAAAAACTTAATAAAGAAAAGAAGATAACAGTAGTTATAGTTCTTCATGAGCTTAATAATGCTTGTAGGTTTGCAGATAATATTATTGGTCTTAAAAAAGGAAAGATTATTTGTGAGGGAAGACCGTTAGATGTAATTAATAAAGAAAACTTAAACACTATATATGGAATAGATGCGAACCTTACAATAAGTGAAGATGGTAAGTATCCAATATGTATGGAATATGACTTATTCAGGGGGATAAATGAAAAATAAGAATTTTATAATAATAGTTATAGGACAGATTATTTCTTTATTTGGAAATGCAATTCAAAGATTTAGTATGTCACTATATTTGTTGGAGTTTACAGGGAGTACAGCTACCTTTTCAACAATATTAGCAATATCTACTATACCTTATATAGTCTTTGCACCAATTTCAGGTAGGTTATCTGATAATATAAATAGAAAAAAGATAATGGTATGGCTAGATTTATTTTGCTTCATATTAATTGGAAGTTATGCATTCATATTACTTAGAGGAAATGATAGTGCATTAATAGTTGGAACTGTTATGTTTATGTTATCGATATGTGCCACTTTATATGGACCAGCAGTGACATCTTCAATACCACAAATAGTAGAGGAAGAAAGGCTGACTTCTGCAAATGGAATAATAAATCAAGTTGGATCTATTGTTAACTTTGCAGGACCAATACTTGCAGGATTACTTTATGGATTTTTAGGTATAAAAATAATTGTAATAATAAATGCAGTAAGCTTTTTAATTTCTGCAATAATGGAAATGTTCTTAGAGATTCCAGATGTAGTAAAGACAAATATAGTTACTGATAATGAGATAGCTGTATCAAAGGATGAAGAAAAAATATTATCTATGAACTTTATTAAAAAGTCTTTCGCAGATATGAAAGAAAGTTTTATTTACTTAAAAAATGAAAAGAAAATTGTACTTGGAATTATAGCATCTTATGCTTTATGTAATATTTTCTTAGTTCCAATATTATCAATAGTTGCACCATATTTTATAAATGTGTTCTTAGGACTTTCTTCAGAAATATACGGGCTAGTAGAAGGTGTTTGTGTTTTAGGAATGATATTAGGCGGATTTTGGATTAGTGTAAAACCTAATATGTTTTCTATGAAAAAGGTACATTACACATATTTCCCAATGATAGCAGGAGTTATTGTAATGTCGACTTTAGGATTTATAAAGTTAAATAATTATGCTTTAGCTGGAATATTTGCAATTGGTGGACTTGCAATAATGTTATCTTTATCATTATCAAATGTATTAACTTTAACATTTATACAAAAGCAAGTACCGGGAGAAATGCTTGGACGAGTATCTGCATTTTCAACGGCAGTAGCAACTATAAGTGTTGCACCAGGTCAGTTATTATTTGGACAAGTTATAGATATGGGAATACCAATAGGAGTTATATTAGTAGTTTCTGCAATATTTAATATAGGGCTTATGCTATTTATTAAGAGGAACGTAAGAGGTTTAAAAGAAACTTAAATTTTATAAATAAACCATGTAGGGAATATACCTATGTGGTTTTTTATATAAAAAGATAAATAGGGGAAATTAAATATATACTAATTAATATTGCTTTGAAAAAATAATATATTTTGGTAAACTTATGTATAATTATTAATTAATTAGATTGGAAGGTAGAGATAATATGAAAAAACAAATTTGGGATTATATATCAACGATATTAATAATTATAAATGGTATCATTTGTATTATTTATCATGAAGAAATGATTGGATGGTTACCGAGTATTTGTGCTATAGTATTGCTTATAAAAGGAACTATAAAAATGATAGAGGGAATTAAGGAAAAGGACTATGCAAGTTTAGAAGAGAAAAAATTAGAAAGATCGATTGTAATAATAGCAGTTGCTATAGCTATACTTATTCAAAGAGAGAATGCATTAGTTGTGGTAGTTATCTTTTGGGGATTATCAGGTTTAAATAAATCAGCAAATTATTTAAATGAAGCATTATATTATTTTTCTAAAAAGAAGGGTGGATTTTTACCATTAATAAAAACAATAATTGAATTTACATTATCAATTTTATTGATTTTTGATCCATTAGGAAAGGCAACAGAGCATATATTAATATTAGGATTTGAATTGATTATTGAAGGTATGTTTGAAATGATAAGTATTCATAATGGAAAAGAAGAGATTATGGATTAAATTCTAATTTCAAAAAGACATTAGAGTAATTTACTGTAGTTACAAAGTACGCAGTATTATGTGGATGACAAAAAAATATAGAATAGATGTTATTTAAACTAAAAAATAACTATAGGGTAATATGTTTGTAATATTTACTCTATAGTTTTTTTATTTAAGTAATTAATTAGATGAAGAATCATGTTCTTCTTCAATATAAGTCATTTTTATTTGGCCAATGACTTGTTGAGATGCATATATATTTCCCCATTCTTTGCCGTTAGGGCAATTATTCGGAAGGGAGAAAGATAGGTGTACTTGATTTGTATATGGTTTAACTAAATTATATAAATCCTTATAGTCTATATGAGGTATTATTTTACAGAGGGAAACCTTGCTTTCACCTAATTCTTTAATTTCAACTTTATACATTATTTTGACTCCTAAATTCATTAATACATTATATATTTATTATATTTATGATGTTTTAGAATGTTAAAAAGTAAAATAAATTTTTTAGTGTATAAATTATATTTATTTTTAAAGTTTATAGTTTTAGTAATTCAAGTAGTAATAATAAGATAGGTATTTAGTTAATCAAAAAAGAGATTGTACATTTTTATACAATCTCTTTTAAATATATTAAGCAGCTTTATTAGCAGCTTCTAATTCATTTTTTTTAACTATATTATATCTTATGTTAACGATAAGTGCTAATACAACACCTAAAGCAGTTACTCCGATATCAAATAATATTACGTGACTTAAGTTTATATCTGCTAATATACCAGTGATACTTGGAACTACAGTAGAAGCTATACTTGAAGCTGTAAACACTATACCAGTAATTTTACCCTTGCTTGATGGGAATAATTCTGACATTGAAGTTAAAGCAAGTTGTAAAACTCCACCTGCAGCAGAGAATCCAATTACGAATGCTGCAACTACGCAAGTAATAGTGCTTGGGAACATCCAAAGTACTGTTAACATTATTAAAGATATTAATGGGTAAACAAATGTAAATCTAACTTGTTTGATCCATTTAGCAACTAATATTGAAGTAACAAATACAGATACTATTGAACCAGTACTGTAGATACTTATTAATTTTAATGAAACTGTTTGCTCAACACCAGCAACTTCTCTTGCGAATGATGGTAACCAGTTTGCGATTATTTGGAATGTTGCAGTAGCAGTAAATCCAATTAAGATTAAGCAGATACCTTCAATCCAGAAGTTAGCCTTAACAGTAGATTCAACTTTTTCTTCTGTAGTAGCTTCGCTTTTTTCAACAGCCTTAAATTCAGGGAATTTAAGTTTGAATATAAATAATCCGTTTATTAAGAATACTACGATACAGAAGATGAATGACCATCCAAAGTAAAGATTGTTAGCAATTAAGAAGCTTATTATCCATGGTAATACGAATTGACCAGCTGAGATAAATGCTTTTATTGCAACGTTAGCACTTCCTGATGCTTCAGGGAAACATTCAGTTAATGCAGGATAAGTACCAGCATCCATGAATGAGTTAGCCATACCAGCTAATAAAGCAAAGAAGAATGCCATTGTAACATTATTACTAATTAATATACCACCCATGAATAATACATAAGTTCCCATACCTAAAAGTACGAATGGTTTTCTACCATATTTATCTGATAATATACCAGAGACAAATAAAACAATTAATCTACCTAATCCAAGTGCTGAGATAACATAAGATACTCCAGCGTTATTAGTGTTAAATTGTTCCATTAAGAAATCAATATTTTGGGCTAATATTATACAACCCATACCATGTATAAAGTAGTTAATATACATAGATAATGCCGTAGGCAAATACTTGTTTTTTGTAAGTGTATTTTGCATTTTAATACTCCTTTTGATAAAAATTTAACGTTGTTATGTATAAGTTCCATATTTATTTTACAAGATAAATTTTAATATAATATTTTCAATTATTCTAATACATATTTTTTTGAATATTTATAGAAAATATCTATAGATATGATATAATAATTTAGAATTAAGTAAGAAAGCATAATTTTAAATAAGTTTGTATATTAACAAACAACAATATCAAAAATGGAAAGGAGTATATTTATGAATTTAAATCATTTAAGTTATTTTAGAGTACTAGCAAAGTTAGAGCATTATACTCAAGCAGCAGAAGAATTATCTATAACCCAACCAAGTTTAAGTCATGCTATGTCTGCACTCGAAAAAGATTTGGGGACTTATCTTTTTGAAAAACAAGGTAGAAACATTAAATTAACTAAGTATGGAAAAATTTATTATGAATATGTAGATAAAGCACTAAGTGAATTAGAAAGAGGAGAGAAAAAATTAAAGGAACTTACTAATGTATCTACAGGTACAATTGAATTAGGTTATATTTATACATTAGGACCTAATTTTGTACCAAAGTTAATAAAAAACTTTACTAATGCAGATGAAAATAAGAATATAAAATTTTTATTTGGTCAAGGAACAACCCAATCACTAATCAAAGATTTGAAAGAAGAAAAATATGATATGGTCTTTTGTTCATTAGTAGATGATGAACCGGATATTGAATTTATACCAATTGCAAACGAAGAGTTAGTTGTAATAGTATCAAATGAGCATCCTTTGGCAAAAAATGAATTTATAGATTTAAGTGAAGTAGGTAATTATCCTTTTATAGGATTTAGTGAAAAAAGTGGAATTAGATCATTAATATCGGATTTATTTAAAGAAGTTGATATTAATCCTAATATAATTTGTGAAGTTGAAGAAGATAATGCTGTTGCTGGATTAGTTGAAATAAATTATGGAATAGCAGTAGTTCCTAAAATATCATCATTAAAGTATTATAATGTAAAAGTATTACCTATAATAAATCCAAAGCATGAAAGGTTTATATATTTAGCAACATTAAAAAATAGATATTTAACACCATCTGTAAATTTATTTAAAAAGTATAGTATAGAATATGGTAAAAACAATTTTTTAAATAAATAAGATGAAGTTTAATGATATAATATTTTGAAAGAAAAAATTGATTGTAGTATATTTTTAGAGGTGATATTTTGGAATATATTAATGATATAAATATTCAGGAAGCAGTAATACATATTCTTGATAATAATTCATCAGAACCAGTATTAAATGAATATACATTAGAACTAACCGAAGATATTTATAAATTTTTACATAAGCATATTGAAAAGTGTTTAAAAGATGAAGAGTTAAAAACAGCAGTATTTAATTCTGAAAGAAACATAGTTAAAGAAATAGTACAGGATTATTTGAATGGTGTAGATTCAGATATTTTAGGATTATCTAAGGAGCTTGCAAGACAATTATTTTTGATAATGAAGGGGAATGTTAATATTCCATCATGTGATTTAATAATAGTTTCATTAGTTACAGATGTTGGACCTATGATAGGGATACTAAAGATGGATTACGTAAAGAATTTTACTCATTCAGTTGAATTTGTTAATGACAAGATAGGGATAGGAATAGTACCTCAAGCAGCTGGTCTTCCAGCAAGTAGTCAAAGAATTCAAAAAGCAGCATTTATTAAACCAATAAGAGAAGATAACGTATTTGATTTATATGTTATTGATAAGCAAAAGAAGTCTAATGATGATGATGAATATGGTGCAAATTATTTTATGAATAGTTTTTTAGGATGTAGCATTGTAGCAAATAAAAGAGATATGACAAAGACATTCTTAAAAGCTTCAGAAGCTTGGACTAGAAGTAATGTTAGTGAAAATGCTGAACAAGCAGAGAAAATAAGAACAACAATAAAAAGTAAGCTTAAAGAAGAGGATTCTATTAACATAGAAGAAGTTTCTAAAGAATTATTTAAAGATAATCCTACTCAAAAACAGGATTTTGAAATATTTATGAAGGGCAATGGATTAGAAAATGAAGTGTCTGTAGATAAGGCATGGGTAGAAAAGAAACTTAAGAGAGTAAGACTTAAGATTGATAAGGATATTGATTTATATATAAATGAAGAAGCTTACCATGATGATTCTAAGTTTGAAATTCAACGTAATGGTGATGGAAGTATCAATATGATAATTAAACATGTCATAAATTACATAGAAAAATAAAAGGCGGGACTTAATAGTCCTGCCTTTTATGATAATAATTTTACTAAAACTGCTTTTTGTGCATGAAGTCTGTTTTCAGCTTCTTCAAATATAACATCAGAATTAGCTTCAAGAACATCTTCAGTAATTTCTTCTTCTCTATGAGCAGGAAGGCAGTGAAGAACTATTGCATCAGCTTTAGCAAGTTTCATTAAATCACTATTTACTTGATAGCCTTTAAATGCAATTTGTCTTTTTTTAGCTTCATCTTCTTGTCCCATACTAGCCCAAACATCAGTAATTATAACATCAGCATCAACTACAGCATCTTCAGGATTTTCTGTCATTATAAAAGAAACATTGTTTTCTTTTGCTAACTCTAGACCCTTATCTGTATAATATTGTGGAGGTTTATATCCTATTGGATTTGCTATTGATAAGTGCATTCCAATGGTTAAGCAACCTACTATCAAAGAGTTACACATGTTATTTCCATCACCGATGTAAGCAACTTTTAAACCTTCTAATATAAGCTTTTTCTCCCTAATAGTCATTAAATCCGCCAATACTTGACATGGATGTTCTTCATCTGTTAATCCATTAATTATTGGAATAGAAGAACACTCAGCTAAAGTTTCAATTCCTTTCTGTGAAAAAGTTCTAATCATAATTCCATCTAAATATCTAGATAAAACTCTGGCTGTATCTTGAATAGGTTCCCCACGACCTATTTGAAGATCTTTTGAGCTTAAAAATAGAGGATGCCCACCAAGTTGATACATTCCAACTTCAAAAGACACTCTTGTACGAGTTGAAGCTTTTTCGAATATCATACCTAATGATTTACCTTTAAGTAAAGGATGGTCGATACCATGTTTTCTTTCATATTTTAATTGATCAGCAAGATTTAATATATCTAAAATTTCCTCTTTAGAAAGATTATCCATACGTAATAAGTCTTTATTCATAAAAAATGCCCCCTTTTTTATAGTTAAGAGTTAGTAGTTAAGAATTATGGTTAATAGTTAAGGAATAAATTCAAATTGGCTGAATTTGAAAAATATTATTAACTAAAAACTATTAACTCAAAACTGATACTAGCGTGTCTACTCCAGTTTTTACATCTTCCATAGTGATGTTTAGTGGTGGTAATAGTCTAATTACATTTTTACCGGCAGTTAATACAAGTAGTCCTTTTTCAAGTGCCTTATTTTGAATAATAGAAGAATCACCATAAATTTCGATACCAAGCATTAACCCTAAGCCTCTAACATCTTTAACAATTTTAATATTTTCATTTAAAATAGATTGTTTTATATATTCGCCTTTATATATAATTTCATTGTAGGAGTCTGTGTTGCAAAGCTGATTTAAAACAGATAATCCACCTGCGCAAACTACTGGATTACCACCAAAAGTAGAACCATGATCTCCAGGCACAAAGGTAGTTGAAAGATTTTCATTACATAAAACAGCACCTATAGGAAGTCCAGCTCCAAGTCCCTTTGCACAAGTAACTATATCTGGAGTAATATTAAAGCTATTATATCCAAATAAATTACCTGTTCTTGCAATACCGCATTGAACCTCATCGAATATAACTAATACATCATTATCCTTAGCTAATTTACAAGCTTCTAAAATAAAATCTTTATCTAAAGGATGAACTCCACCTTCTCCTTGAATAGCTTCCATCATTATTGCGCAGACATCTGAAGTAAGTTTTTCTTTTAAGTCAGATATTGAATTTGCAATTACATAGTCAAATCCTTCTGGAAAAGGGAAGAAGTAATTATGGAATTTATCTTGGCCAGTAGCAGTTAATGTAGCTAAAGTTCTTCCATGAAAGGATTGCTTTAGTGAAAGAATAGTACCTCTACCTTGTCCATATTTGTTAAAGCTATATTTTCTAGCAAGTTTAATAGCACATTCATTTGCTTCAGCACCAGAGTTAGCAAAGAAAGCCTTACTCATTCCAGAAAGTTCAGTAAGTTTTTTAGCTAAAGCAATTGTAGAACCATTTGAAAAAATATTAGATAGATGTTGGAAAGAATTTAATTGAGAAGTAATTGCTTCTTTCCAGAGGGCGTTATTATATCCTAAGGAATTAACACCAATTCCACTAGTAAAATCTATATATTTTTTATCATTAATGTCATATAAATATGAACCTTCACCATGTGATATTTCAATTGGAAGTGTTGCATAAGTATTCATCAAGTATTCTTTTTGTTGTTCAAGCAATGTCAATTTTACTTCCTCCTTTTTAATAAATTTCCGTTCCAATTCCTTTTTCGGATAAAAGTTCAAGTAGTAGGGAGTGCTCGATTCTTCCATCGATTATATGGGCTTTTTTAACTCCCATTCGAACAGATTCAACACAGCAGCTTATTTTAGGAATCATACCACCATTAATTACTTTATCTACAGTTAATTTAGGAATTTGATGTAATCTTAATGTTGAAATTAAAGTGGATGAATCACTAGGGTCAGTCATTACACCAGGAACATCGGTTAGTAAAATTAATTTTTCAGCTTTTAATGCAGATGCGATCTTAGAAGCACAAGTATCTGCATTAATGTTATAGCTATTATTATCATTTTCACCAATAGCGATAGAAGAAACTACAGGGATAAAGCCAGAGTTCATAGCTAAATATAAAAGTTCTGTATTTACAGAAGTTATTTCGCCAACATATCCCAAATCAACTCCGATTTTTAATTTTTTAGCTTTAATCAATGAACCATCAATTCCAGATAAACCAATAGCTTTTCCACCATCTTTTTCTATAAGTTTTACTAAATCCTTATTAACCTTTCCAGCTAAAACCATTTGAGCAACGTTTATTGTAGTTTCGTCAGTATATCTTAATCCATTTATAAATTTACTTTCGTGATTCATTTTAGTTAATGTATTACTAATATCAGGGCCTCCACCATGAACTATTATTGGATTAATACCAATACATTTCATTAAGATAATATCATTAATTACAGTTTGAGTAAGATTATCGTTAATCATAGCATTTCCGCCATACTTTATGACAATGGTTTTACCATAGTATTCTTGAATATAAGGTAATGCTTGAACTAATATATTTGCATGTTGAGTGTAATTCAATTACTTTCCCTCCTAGATATTCGTTTTTAGAAATTATCTAAATTTACTGTGTCATTCAGGAGTTAAATCATTAATAAAATTTAACTCTAAAACATAATAAAGTATTCTTAACTACGGTAATCCCCGTTTATTTTTACGTAATCATAAGTTAAATCACAGCCCCAAGTTGTTACTTCAGAAGAGCCTAAATTCATATTAACTAAAATTTTGACTTCATTTTGTAATAGAATTTCCTTTGCTTTTTTTTCATCAAAGTTTACTGGAGAACCAGCTTTACAAACTAATATTGTTCCAGTTTCACTAGCAAAAGAAACATCTACTTTTTCAGGATCGAAATCTATATTAGAGTATCCTAAAGCACAAAGAATTCTTCCCCAGTTAGCATCACTACCAAACATAGCTGCTTTAACAAGGCTTGACGTAACTACACTTTTAGAAAGAGTTTCTGCATCTTCTATTGATAATGCATTTTTTACAGTACATTCTATAAGTTTGGTGGCACCTTCACCATCCTTGGCTATTTTCTTTGATATATAAATATTTAAAGCTGTTAATGCTTCTAAAAATAAATTATAATCATCATTTTTTTCAGTTATAGTTTCATTATGGGCAAGACCATTTGCCATAATTAACACCATATCATTAGTGCTGGAATCACCATCAACACTTATTCTATTGTAAGAAACATTAACACTTTGTTTTAAGGCTTCTTTAAGTAGAGAAGGGGATATAGAAAGGTCTGTTGTTATAAAAGAAAGCATAGTAGCCATGTTTGGATGAATCATTCCAGATCCTTTAGCCATTGCAGCTATAGTAACTTTTTTACCATTAAGCTCAATTTCTACTCCTGCTTGCTTTTCAATAGTATCTGTAGTCATAATAGCCATAGATGCATTTTTAGCAGATTCAATATTAGATGATAAACTTCCAACTAGTTGAGGAATTCCATCTTTTATTGCATCTATATTCAAAGGAACACCGATTACACCAGTAGAAGCAACAAGAACATCATCATTTTTTATACTTAATTCTTTAGCACAAAGAGTAGCCATTTTTTTTGCTTTAGCTAAGCCATCATCACCATTACAAGTGTTGGCATTTCCACTATTAACTATTATTGCTTGAGCCTTTTTATTAACTAAGTGCTGCTTGGTTATAGTAAGAGGAGCACCCTTAACTTTATTTTTGGTATATACTCCACAAGAAGTAGCAACAACATCAGAGTATATTAAAGCTAAATCTTTTTTTAATAAACTTTTTTTTAATCCACAATGAATTCCTGAAGCTTTGAAACCAACAGGAGAAGTTACAGTTAAATTTTCATCTATATTAATCATAAAATTACACATCCTTTAATTAAAAGCTTGGAGCTATTAGTTTAAGTCCAGTATTTTGAGGTAAACCTAATATAATATTCATATTTTGAATAGCTTGTCCAGCAGCTCCTTTAACCATATTGTCGATAACACTAACTATAATTAACTTATCTTTTCTATAATTTTGATGAAGAGATATATGACAGTTGTTAGTATATTTTACATGTTTTATCTCGGCAGTGTTACCTAATGGTAATACATGTACAAATTCTTCATTTTCGTATTGTTTCGTATATATTTCATGGATCTTTTCTAAGGTAAGATTATCTTTAGTTTCGCAGTAAATTGTAGATAATATTCCGCGATTGATTGGTAATAGATGAGGTGTAAATGTTACTTCTACACATTCATTTGCTATATAGGACAATGTTTCTTCTATTTCAGGAGTATGTCTATGACTTCCAATTCCGTAAGCTGTAAAATTTTCATTTGCTTCTGCAAAATGCGTCTTTAGTGAAAGACCTCTTCCAGCTCCAGTAATTCCAGATTTTGAATCACAAATTATATTTGTAGTATTAATTAAATTATTTTTTAGTAGTGGCATAAGTCCAAGTGAAATACTTGTTGGATAACAACCTGGATTAGCAACTATATTATATTCTTTAATTTTAGAACCATTAAATTCTGGTAATCCATAAATGCTTTGAGGATGAAGAGATTTGCAAGCAAATTTCTTTCCATACCATTCTTCATAAGATTCTTCAGAATTTAATCTAAAATCAGCCCCTAAATCTATTACCTTCTTATTTTTGCTTATTGCTTCTGCTGCAATTTCTTCACTTAAACCATGAGGAAGAGCAGTAAATATTACATCACATTTATTGATAACTTCACTTTTATCTTCACATACCAAAGTTGTTTTATTAAAAAAGCTTCTGTATACAGAGCTTATCTCCTCATCTTTAAAAGTAGAAGAGGAGATAGCTGTAACTATAACATCATCATGATTAAGTAAAAGCCTTAATAATTCAACTCCAACATATCCTGTGGCCCCAATTATTCCTACTTTAAACATGATAAATTCTCCTTATTTGTTTTAATAAATTTTTCTAAAAATTCAATTTGCATTTTTACTGATGAAGAACTAGGGCCCCCAATGACACTTCTTTCTTCAACACAAGTTAATAAATCAATTGCTTTATATATATCTTCTTCAAAAATAGGAGAAAATTCTTTAAATTCTTTTAGAGTTAAATCATCTATAGCAATATCTTTATCAATGCAATAAAGGACTATTCTACCAACAACCTCATGAGCACTTCTAAATGCCATTCCTTTTTTAACAAGATAATCTGCAACATCAGTAGCATTAGTAAATCCACCAGAAGCTGATTTTTTCATATTATCCTTTTTTACTTTCATAGTTTTTATCATTCCATTAAACGTTTGAAGTGAAAGAAGAGCAGTATCTAAGCCATCAAATAAAGCTTCTTTATCTTCTTGCATATCTTTGTTATATGCAAGGGGGATTCCTTTCATTACAGTAAGTAATGTCATTAAATCACCATAAACCCTAGGACACTTACCTCTAACTAATTCTGCAACATCAGGATTTTTCTTTTGAGGCATTATACTGCTTCCAGTACTATAACCATCATCTAGCTCTATAAAATTAAATTCACCAGTGCACCAAAGTATAATTTCTTCAGAAAACCTTGATAGGTGCATCATTATTAATGAAAGTGCAGAAAGAGATTCAATTGCATAATCTCTATCAGAAACAGAGTCTAAACTGTTAAGAGTGATTTTAGAAAAGCCAAGCTGTGATGCTACAAACTCCCTGTCAATAGGGTATGTAGAGGTTGCTAAAGCTCCACTTCCAAGAGGCATTTCATCAAGTCTCTTATAGCAGTCAAAAAGTCTGCCTATATCTCTTTTAAACATTTCGCAATATGCCAATAAATGATGTGCAAATGTAATTGGCTGAGCTTTCTGCATATGAGTATAACCAGGCATTATTGTATTTATATTTTTTTTTGCCTTTTCTAACAGTGTAGTATGAAGATTTAATACTTCATCAATAATTGTTTTTAAATATTTCTTTAAATATAGTTTTGTATCCAAAGTAACTTGGTCATTTCTACTTCTACCAGTATGAAGCTTTTTACCTTCATCACCAATATAATAGGTTAAAATACTTTCAATAAAGCTATGAATATCTTCTGAATCATTATCTATTTGTATAGTTCCATTATCAATTCTAATTAATATTTCTTTTAAGCCTTCAATTATTTTTCCACTATCCTTAAGAGGAATAATTCCTTGCTTACCTAACATTTTAACGTGAGCAAGACTACCCTCGATATCTTCCTTATACATTCTTGAATCAATTGAAATAGAGGAGTTAAAGGTATTAACTAACTCATTAACTCCCTCTGTAAATCTTCCACCCCAAAGCTTCATTTTATTTATCCTTCTTCTTTAAAGAATCTTTCATCTTTGAATTTACAACTGTTGGTAAACCATAAAGATTTATAAATCCTTCAGAGTCTTTTTGATTGTATACGCCATCTTCACCGAAAGTAGCATATTCTTCGCTGTATAATGAATAAGGAGAGTTCATTCCGGCATTAACAATATTGCCTTTATATAGTTTAAGCTTAACATCACCAGTAACTGTTTCTTGAGTTTTAGAAACAAAAGCTGAAAGACTTTCTCTTAGTGGAGTAAACCATTCGCCATTGTAAACTAAATCTGCAAATTTTAATGCAATTGATTGTTTAAAGTGGTGAGTAGCTTTATCTAAGCAAAGTTCTTCTAAGTCAGCATGTGCTTTGTAAAGAATAGTTCCACCTGGAGTTTCGTAAACACCTCTTGATTTCATACCAACAAGCCTATTTTCTACCATATCCATAATACCTATAGCATTTTCTCCACCGATTTTATTTAATTCTTCTATTAATGAAACACCATCCATTTTTATACCATTAAGTGCAACGGGAATGCCCTTTTCAAAAGTTAAAGTAATATAAGTTGCTTTATCAGGTGCAGATTCTATGGTGTTACACATTTCTAAAATCTTATCATATTTAGGTTCATTTTCAGGAAATTCTAAATCTAAACCTTCATGGCTTAAATGCCACAGGTTTTTATCTTTACTATAATTAGTTTCGTAAGTAATTTTTATTGGAATTTCTCTATCTAAAGCATATTGAATCTCTTCTTCACGAGATTTTATATCCCAAATTCTCCAAGGTGCTATAATTGGCATTTCAGGGGCAAAGTTTTTAACTGCAAGTTCAAAACGAACTTGATCATTTCCTTTTCCTGTACAACCGTGACAAATTGCATCTGCACCTTCCTTTTCTGCAATTTCTACAAGTCTCTTTCCAATTAAAGGTCTAGCAAAAGAAGTTCCTAATAAATATTTTCCTTCATACACTGCCCCAGCTTGAAGTGTAGGGAAGATATAATCGTAAACAAATTCCTTTGTTAAATCTTCAATATATATTTTTGATGCCCCAGTTTTTAATGCTTTTTCTTCTAGTCCTTCTAGCTCATCTGCTTGTCCCACATTACCAACAACTGCTATAACTTCACAACCATAAGTTTCTTTAAGCCAAGATATTATTATTGATGTGTCAAGCCCTCCTGAATAAGCTAAAACAACTTTATTAAATTTTTTCATATATAAAAGCCCCCTTTAATTTAGTTAATAGTTATCATTTACTATAAACCAATCATTGTATTTAAATCCATTGAATGGGTATAAACTTGATGTTTATAATTATACACATCTATGTATAATTATGCAATGGTTATTTTTAAATTTGCATAAAAAATATATTTATGCATGAAAATAAGAAAGAATTATGCATAAATATAATAAGAATAATATGATTTATATGCCGAGAATATTCATGAATATTAATATATATGGATATTGCTTAAAGAGTTAATTTATATGATTTAAGATATTGCTAAGCGAAAAAATTAGAAGGTAAATAGAGAATACCTTCTAATTATTAGTTAAAATATGTTTTCTATATTTGGAACTTGTAATTTTTTCATATGTTCTGTGCTAGACTTTAAGAGGTGAAGAGAAGCTTCACTTTCACTAGGATCATCATTTTCAATATATACAGTTAATTTTAATGCTTCATTTAACATTACATCATAATCGACATGGTTTATATATATAGCAGCAAATTTACCTTTATCTTGGATTAAATCATATATATCCATTGCATTTTTAAAATTTTCTTCTTTTGATGATGATTTCATAGTAGTTTCCATTTCTTCACACATATCTATTACTTCTGAACAAAGGTTTTTAAAGCTAATATCTGTATAGGTTAAAAATCCTAATAATATTATAAAGAGAAAAATAGAAAATAATGAGTTTTTCATTTTTTAGCTCCTTTCTCTTTTTCATTTTTATCATAAAGTTGATAATAAAATTTTCCTTGAGTATCAATCATAGCTATTAATACATCTTTAATTGAATCTATATGACGTTTTTTTAATTCCTGCTCGATCCATACCTTATTTTTACCACTAGTTGTTAAAGCGTTTTTATTAACATGACCATCTAATACATAAATTATAGGTAAACTAGGTGGTTGAGTAGCACTACTGTTTCCAGAATTACTTGAACTTCCGGAAGATTGTGAACTACTAGTTCCGCTAGAATTAGTAGGATTACTTTTTTTATTGTTTTTAGAAGAACTTTCGCTTCCAGAAGTATTGCTATTAGAGTTTGGAGAATTACTAGAACTACTTTGGGCAGATGAACTATTTTGGCTTCCAGATGATAATGGCTGAGTATTAGTACTGCAAGAAGTATTACATCCACCTCCGCCAGAAGAACTGCTTTGAGAAGTTAAAAAAGATAGTTGACCATTATTTTCTAAAATAGCATATTGAATTTCGTTTAAATCAAAATAACCTGCTAATCGTAATTCTTCCATAAGCTCATCTAAATTAATTTGTTGTCTTTTTAAAGCTTGATAATTTATTTTACCTTTACAAACTAAAATGCAAGGTTCACCTTCTAGTATTTTTCTAGTAAACTGACTTTTTAACTGCAATTGAGTTAATATTGTTTTTATAAATAACAAAGTTAAAATTGGAATAATTCCAAGAATTAAAGGTAATCTAGTATCTTGCATAGGTAAAGCTGCAAGGTCTGATATCATTATTGTTATTACAAATTCATATGGCTGTAGTTCTCCAATTTGCCTTTTACCCATTAATCTCATTACAAGTATTACTAAAAAATATAAAAAAATTGTTCTAATTAGGACAATGAACATAGTAAAATCACCTCTAATTAAAGTATTTGTAAATAAAATGCTTTTATTCTTTAATAAAGTTAGAATTTAAAAATAAAAAGGAGTTTATATATAAAAATAATAGAATATTTTTTTTAGCAGTATATAATAAGAGTATATAGACTTTAATTAAAAAACTAATAGATGAAAACTTTACTTACTTCAGTAGTTGAGTAAGTTAAATTAACTAAATTAAAATTTAGAATCTCACTTAAGGATAAAGGTTCTAACTAAATTTTATAATATGGATTTTTAATTAAGTAATGATATTATAATGGTTTAGAAGGGTGGATTAGGTATGAAAAAAGACATTAATTTACAAGTAAGGGCTAATGAAGAAATAGAAAAAAAATATACTAAAACATTGCAATTTATATTTATAAAGGCAACTTTAGATTTATTCCCGAAATCTAAAATTACAATTGAACATAGTGTTGGCAGGGGGATTTTTGGAGAGATTTTTAAAGATGAACCTTTGAATGAGAAAGATGTAAAAGATATAAAAGATAAAATGCAAGAATTAATAGATAGAGATTTACCTATAAATAAGATAAAAGTTACTAAAGAGAAGGCAATAGATATTTTTAACTCTTATAATATGTATGATAAGGTTCTTTTACTTGAACAAGTAGATTTTAAAGAAGTTAAGTTATATGAGTTAGATGGAAGATATGATTATTTTTATGGTCCTATGACTGAAAGAACTAGTGATATAAAAGTTTTTGATTTAATGTATTATGATAATGGATTTATACTAAGAAGACCAAATGATTATGAAAAGTTTACTTTAGCAGAATTTGTTGAGCAAAGAAAAATGAGTAGTATATTTAGAGAGACTGAAAAATGGCTAGATATTTTAGGTGTTGGTAACGTTGGTGCATTAAATAAAAAAATTGATCAAGGTGAATTAGTAAATTTAATAATGATATCAGAAGCGCTTCATGAAAAGAAAATTGCAGAAATTGCAGATAAAATTTGTTCAAAAGAAGATATTAAATTAGTCTTAATAGCAGGGCCAAGTTCTTCAGGTAAAACAACTTTTGCAAATAGGCTAGGAATTCAATTAAGGGTAAATGGGGTAATTCCAGTTCCTATTTCTTTAGACGATTATTTTGTAAACAGAGATCAAACACCAATAGATGAAAATGGTGAATATGATTTTGAAACAATAGAGTCAGTAGATACAGAGTTATTTAATAAGCATTTAAACTTACTTTTACAAGGTGAAGAAGTTGAAATACCAGAGTTTAACTTTATAAAAGGTGAAAGAGAATGGGTAGGTAAAAAGATGAAACTTCCTAAAAATGGAGTTATTATAGTGGAAGGAATTCATGCTTTAAATCCAACATTAACGTCACATATTGATGAAAAATATAAGTTTAAAATTTATATTTCTGCTCTAACTCAATTAAATTTAGATAATCATAATAGGATTACAACAACAGATGTAAGAAGAGTAAGAAGAATAGTTAGAGATCAATTATCTAGAGGTCATGGAGCAGAAGATACGTTGAAGATGTGGCATAAGATTAAAAGAGGAGAGCAAAAGAATATTTTTGTTTACCAAGAAGAAGCAGATGTAATGTTTAATTCAACTTTAGTATATGAGTTGTGTGTTTTAAAGAAATATGCACTTCAAGAGCTTGAAAAAATTAAAGAAGATAGTATTGTTTATGAAGAGGCCAAAAGATTAAAAGAATTTTTAGGATTCTTTAGAGAGGTTGATAAAGATATAGTACCACCAAATTCTATATTAAGAGAATTTATTGGAGGAAGCATTTTTTACAAATACTAAGAATAGTTAATAGTTAATAGTTAATAGTTAATAGTTAGGGAATAAATTCAACGGAGTTGAATTTAGAAAAATATAAGAAACTCCTTTAGGAGTTTAGCCCTAAACTCTTAACTATTAACTCAAAACTAACAACTAGTAAAACTACATAATAAATGGAGGTAACATATGAAGAGCGTAGGAGTTTTTGATATATTAGGGCCTGTAATGGTTGGTCCATCTTCTTCTCATACAGCAGGAGCAGCAAGATTAGGGAAAGTAGCTAGAGCAGTTGCTGGAGGAGATATTGAAGAAGTAACATTTTATTTACATGGTTCATTTGCTAAGACATATAAAGGGCATGGGACTGATAGAGCATTAGTAGCTGGAATTTTAGGAATGGAACCAAGTGATTTAAGACTTAGGGATTCGTTAGATATAGCTAAAGAAATGGGACTTAAAATACATTTTAAAGAAGCTGATTTAGGAGATGTACATCCAAATACAGTTGAGTTTGTTATTAAAGGAAAAGAAGGAACTTATGAATTAATTGGATCTTCAATTGGTGGAGGAAGTATAGAAGTTACATCTGTTAATAGAAATACAGTTAATTTTACTGGAGCTTATCCAACAATAATTGTTTCTAATAAAGATGTTCCAGGAGTAGTATCTAAGGTAACATCAATTCTTTATGATAATGATATAAATATTGCTTTTATGAAAGTTTTTAGAAATCAAAAAGGTAAGGATGCAACTATGGTATTTGAAGTTGATCATGAAGTTACATCTGAAATTATAGGAAATCTTAAGGCAATAGAAGGAATAAATAAAGTAATAATGATTAATCCAATTAAGGACGGTGAATAATATGCTAGCAAGATCAGGAGAAGAATTATTAAAGATTTGTGAAGAAGAAAATATATCATTAAGCGAATATGCTATAAGAATAGAAATGAGAGATAAAGAGCTATCTAGAGAAGAAGTATATGAAAAGATGGCTAAAAACCTTAAAGTTATGAAAGAAGGAGCTACAGAAGGAAGAGAAAAGAAAGTTAATTCCTTAAGTGGTCTTATTGGCGGAGATGGATATAGAGTTCAAAAATATTTAGAAAAAGGAAATACGTTAACTGGAGATGTTACAGTAAAAGCAATGGCAATGGCGTTATCTTCATCTGAAGTAAATGCAGCAATGGGAAGAATAGTAGCATGTCCAACGGCTGGCTCATGCGGAATTTTACCAGCAGTAATTTTATCAGCAGGAGAAAAGCTTGCTAAAACTGATGAAGAGCTTATAGATGCTTTATTTGCATCAGCAGCTGTAGGAATGATAATTGGAATGAATGCTACACTTTCTGGTGCAGAAGGTGGATGTCAAGCTGAATGTGGTTCAGCAGCAGCTATGGGAGCAGCAGCTGTAGTAGAAATGATGGGTGGAACACCTAAAATGAGCTTAGATGCAGCGGCTATAGTTATTAAGAATATTTTAGGATTAGTTTGTGATCCAGTTGCAGGTTTAGTTGAAATTCCTTGTGCAAAGAGAAATGCAGCAGGTGCAATAAGTGCACTTTGTACAGCTGATATGGTTATGGCTGGAGTAGAAAGTAAAATCCCATTTGATGATACAGTTTCAGCTATGTACAAGGTAGGAAAAAGTCTTCCATCATCTCTAAGAGAAACAGCAATGGGGGGAGTTGCAATAACAAAAGCAGGACTTGAACTTCGTAAAAAGGTATTCGGCGAAGAATAGAGCTATTGTGTGGTAGTTTAGTTATCCTGTGTAATAACGAAAAAAAGAAATATTATCTTTCTGGGAATTAGTGAAATCTAGCTTTAAATTTATATAATTTACTCCTAAAAATTTGCTGAAGATTAAAAACTTGCCTATAGGCTCAAACAGTATAATCTTTTTTACGCAAATTTTTATCCGTAAATTATTAAATTCTACGGCTCAATTTCAATATTCTCTTTAATATAATATTTCTTTTTTATGTATAAATATAGAAAACTAAATAATATCAATAACTAACTTGCCACTACTTCTACCAAAAACATTAACTAATCCAAATTAAATTGGGGTTAAGGAAGTACATCTAGTAATAAAGAAAAAAATGAAGGGATTATTGTAAGGAATATTATAATTGAGTTTTAGAATTTAATTATTCTCGTAAGAAAATTACCGTTAAAAAGCTGAGGGAGTAAAACGACATTCGAAGCTTTAGGTAATTTTCTGGAGAGAATAATATAAATTCTTAACGAAAATTATATTAATTCCTGGAGATAATCCCTTTATTTTTTCCAGCTACTATGATGCACAAAGTAGATTTTGTCGAATAAGATGTTATTAGGCAAAACTGCACTATTGGATAATAAAGTGAGGAAAAATTTATGAGGCTTAGTGGGGAGTCTATTAATTATGTTTTAGACTTGCAAAAGAAAAAACTGCCTCGAGTATATTGTTGCTCTAGTATTGAGAGATTAAAAGATTTAAGTAGAGGAATTATATACTACAATGGAAAAGTAAAATCTAAATTGGATGAAAGTAATGATGATAGTAGTCTAGTAAATACATTACTAATTTTTTTAGATGAAATAAAAGATGAAAATATTATGGATATAGAAAAACAATTAATATCCATGAATAAAAAAGAGGTAGTATTATTAGAAGCCAAAGGAATAGATTCAATAATTCACAAAAGAAATTTAGCATTTAGTTTAATTAATAGGTACAATATTAATGTAATAAAGGGAACTAAGGAAGAAATAAATACACTAATAGCACTTCAAAATAAAGAAGAAAATATTAACTTTAATTATAGAGGATTTGCCAAAAGAAATAATTGTGTTTTAATTATTGAAGGTGAAAAATATTATATAACTGATGGATACAATGAATTTTATATAAAGAATAAAAATAAATATTTTACAGATGAAGAATTTATAGATAATGTTTATACAGGTATGATAGCTAGTAGCATTGGAATATGTAATAATAAAAGTGAAATTGTACAAGCTATATTAATTTCAACTTTATCTTTTTATATAGCACAAAAAAATTCTATAGGTATGATTAAGAAACAGCTTGATAATAGTAACTATGAAAATAATATTAAATTAATAAATGAATATCTATTAGAAGAAATATCAAAAATAGATGCTAAAAAAATTAAGGAATATGGCGATATAGAATATTATTTTAAAAGATAAAATAAAAAGAGCACAAAAGTGCTCTTTTTATATTAAAAGGAATTAAGCTTTGTTTATTGATCCGAATAATTCCATTTTTTCTTTAACTGTAGCTTTGATAGCTTCGAATCCAGGATTTAATAATTTTCTTGGGTCAAATCCTTTTCCTTCTAAGTCTTTTCCAGCTTCGATGTAAGCTCTTGTAGCTTCTTGGAATGCTAATTGACATTCAGTGTTAACGTTGATCTTAGAAACTCCTAAAGATATAGCTTTCTTGATCATATCTTCTGGGATTCCAGTTCCACCGTGTAATACTAATGGCATGTTTCCACAAGCTGTATTGATTTCTTCTAAAGCGTCGAAAGCAAGTCCTTGCCAGTTTGCTGGGTATTTTCCGTGAATGTTTCCGATACCAGCAGCTAACATAGTAACTCCTAAATCAGCAATTGATTTACATTCTTGAGCATCAGCAACTTCACCTTTACCAACAACTCCGTCTTCTTCTCCACCGATTGATCCAACTTCTGCTTCTAAAGATAATCCTCTTTCAGCAGTAACTTTAACTAATTCAGTAGTCTTTTCGATGTTTTCAGCTATTGGGTAGTGAGATCCATCAAACATAACTGATGAGAATCCAGCTTCCATAGCTTTGTAGCATCCTTCGTAGCTACCGTGGTCTAAGTGTAGAGCAACTGGTACAGTGATGTTTAACTCTTCTAACATACCGTTAACCATTCCAACGATAGTTTTGTATCCACACATATATTTTCCAGCACCTTCAGATACTCCTAAGATTACTGGTGAGTTGTTTTCTTGAGCAGTTAATAGAACAGCTTTTGTCCATTCTAAGTTGTTGATGTTGAATTGACCAACAGCATATTTTCCTTCTCTTGCTTTGTTTAACATTTCTTTAGCTGAAACTAACATGGCAATACCTCCGTATATTTCAATTTTTTATAAGAGAAATAAAAAAATATTCAGTGTTATAAAATTAACAAATATGTATATCAATTTATTCTCCATTGGTTATTATACCCCAAATTTATAAGAATGAAAACAAAAAAATGCTATAATATGCAGAAGGAAATGAAAATAATAGTAAAAAATAGATGTGAAAAGTTTTAAGAATTGATGTAAAATAGTAAAAGAAAAAATTAATTTACATTAAGGAGAAGAGAAAATGTTAGTTGACTTACATATACATACATATTATTCAGATGGAACTATGTCTCCTAAAGAAGTCGTAGAAGAAGCTAAAAAGAAAAATTTAGGTATTATAGCAATAACAGATCATGATGTATTAGATTCTTATGAAGAATTAAAAAAAGAAGCTGAAAAAGCAGGAATCATTGCTATAAGAGGAGTAGAAATAGATTCAATATTTGAGGGACATTTAGTTCATTTATTAGCATATAAATTTGAGGATAATGAAAATTTCTTTAAATTAGTTGATAAGGCAAAGGAACAATTATTAGAAACAAGTGTAGAACTTATAAGAAGAATGGAAAAAGATTATGAAAATATATCATTAGATGATTATAATTCTTATGAATATGAAAGAAGAAAAGGTGGTTGGAAGGGAATACACTATCTTCATGATAGAAAGGTGACAGAAGGATTATTTGACGGAATGAGGCTTTATGGAAAATATGAATGTGGACATGAAAAATTTGCATTTCCAAGTGTTGAGGAAGTTTGTAATATAACTCATGAGGCTGGAGGATATGTGGTTTTAGCTCATCCTTGCAATTATTATAGCAATAAAAGCAAAGAAGAAATATTAGAAAAGTTAGAAATATTAAAAGGATTAGGAATTGATGGAGTAGAGTGCTATTATCCAGCAAATTCAGAATTAATGACAGAAACCTGTGTTGAGTTTTGTGAAAACAATGATTTATTAATAACAGCTGGTTCAGATGGTCATGGGGATTTTGGTGCCGTAAGTAAGGGAATAGAGTATTATATTGGAGCTATAAATAAGGATAGTGAAGAGTTAAAAATAGATAAATTATTATAAAATTCAAAAGTTATGGAATTGATGATTCCATAACTTTTTTCATATTTTTAAGAAAAAATACACAGTATATAAACAAATAGATTAAATTGGAGTAAAAGCTATGTATAAAAAGATAATATTAATTTTTTTAATTTTAAGTACTGTTATTTTTATATTTATAAATCCTATTTTATGTTATGCAAATGATAATAATAAAAAGATTCTTATAATTGGATCATATTCACCGAAAAATAAATGGGAGGTTTCTATAACTAAAGGGTTTGGGGATGCTGGAAAAGATAGATATACAGTTAAGGCTGAATTTTTAGATAGTGAAAGCTTTGAAGAAGAAGGATATGAAGAAAGTTTTATAAATTTTTTGAATGTAAAGTATAAAGACAGTAATATTGATTACATAGTTACATTGGATGATGAAGCTTTTCAATTAATTAGAAGTAAATTGTTTGATAATCAGTCATTTATTTATGAAAAGAATATCATTTTTGCGGGAGTAAATAATTATGTAACTCTTTCTAATGAGGAAAGTAAGTATATAAAAGGAATATTAGAAATTCAAGATAATTTAGAAATGATAAATACTATTTTAACGGCAGGTAACAAAGTAAATGATATTTATTTACTTTTAGATGAAAGTATATTTTGTAAAACAGTAAAAGAAAATTTTGAAAATTTAAAGGATGTTGCAGTAGTACCTTTTAATTATCATATTATCCAGGGGGCATATTTGGATGATATAAAGAAACAAATTGAAGGTATCAGTCCAGAAAATGCAGCAATATTTTTATGTGGAACATACAAAAAAGATGTAGGCGATGGAGTCGTATCATCAAAAAGTTTAATTGATGAGTTGCAAGAAATAACTTCAATGCCTATTTACACTAAGCTTGAAGAGTATATTTACGATGGGGCTATAGGAGGGATTGTTAATGATGGTTATAAGTTAGGAGAGGTGCTGTGTTCACTTATAGACAATCTTATAATTGGTAGTAATATATTTTCTGCAATTCCAGCACATGATACATTTAGTATACCTATTTTTAATTATAAAGCTATGAGTAAGTATGATATAAATCCATTAAAATTGCCTAAAAATACAGTATATATTAATAAGAAACCTTATGATTTGCTATTGCCAAAAAAGTGGATTGCTGTGGTATGGTTTGTTGGATTTATTATTATTTTAGGTGTATGCTCATTAATTTATATTTCAATCGTAAATAAAAAAGTAGCAAGAAAAAACAAAATGTTGCTACTTGAATCTATGGAAAGAGAAAAAATAAAAACAGACTTTATAGTTACAATATCACATGAATTAAGAACTCCTCTTAATATTATTATAAATGCAACTAATTTATTGATGATTAAGTTAAAGGAAGATAATATTGATGTTAAGTATTTTCAAGAACGATTAACATATATAATGAAAAATTCAAATAGATTACGAAGATATATAAATAATTTAATTGATGTAAGTAAATTAGAAATGGGATATATGGACGTGAAATTAAAAAATCAAAATATAGTTAATATAGTTGAAGAGGTAACATTAGCTATAGTAGATTTGGCTAAAAAATTTGATATAGATGTAATCTTTGATACTGAGGAAGAGGAAATAATAACAGCTATTGATACTTTAAAAATAGAACGAGTAATATTAAATCTTTTATCTAATTCTATTAAGTTTAGCAAGAATGGCAGACGTATATTTGTAAATATGAAGAAAAAAGAAGAAAGTGTAATTATAGAAATATCTGATGAAGGAATGGGAATGAGTGAAGAGTTTAAGACACATTTGTTTGAAAAGTTTAAAAGAGGAGATGTAAATGAGGGGTTAAAAAGACAAAATGAAGGCAGTGGTTTAGGATTATTTATAGTAAAAGGATTAATAGAGTTACATAATGGAACTATTGATATAATAAGTAAATTAAATGAGGGAACAAAAATAATTATTACACTTCCAATAAGGCTTGTTAATGAGAAAGAAAATGATGAATTTATTGTAGATTCGTCATTAGAATATTTATTTGAAATGGAATTTTCAGATATAGATAAAAAATAAAAGACTGTGCTTAAGTGAGGGCACTGAAAAAGTGCCTTTCGGAATAAAAGACCTAAAAAATTTTTTTAAGACAATTTTTTAGGTCTTTTATGT
>NZ_JAASHD010000040.1:11851-30891 GCF_019734375.1 Clostridium sp. K04 | reverse complement strand
TTCCAAATCTACCAACTAATCATACAAAAAAAGAGTAGATAGATTTGTTTTTTACACAAATCTATCTACTTTCCCTATATTTCTTTAAAACGCTAATAATTAACTACTCTATTACGTCCAAATAATTTAGCTAAATATAAAGCTTCATCAGCAAGTTTTATATGCTTATTAAAATATTTATCATCTTTCAAGTAATTATATACTCCTATACTTACAGTAACATTTATTTTTTTAGAATCAACAATAAAGTTATAGTTCTCAATATTTTTTCTGATATTATTTGCTAGTACTGATACATACTCCTTATTGCTACTATTAACTACAATAAGAAATTCTTCTCCTCCATATCTTCCGATATATCCATTGCCTTTAATATCCTTTTTCATAAGGTCACTTATAGTTTTTAGTACATAATCACCTGTAGCATGCCCATAATTATCATTTATACTTTTAAAATAATCAATATCCATAATCATTACAGAACATCCTTTATTATTTTGAATTATAGTTTGTCCTCTTTTAAATATTTCTTTTCTATTATAAACATCTGTTAACCAATCATGAGTTGCTGAATACTCTATATTTTTAAATAACTTGGCATTTTCAAGTGCAATTGCAATATATGACGCTAGTATTTCTAGCTTTTTAACAGTATTTTTATTATATGAATTTTTCTTATAGCTTTGTACAGTTAATATTCCTAATACTTCATTTTCAACTACTATAGGACAAAATATTGCTGATTTTATGTTTTTAACATTACAATTATCATCTTCAATACCTTTATTTCTACTTGGAACATATTTTCTATATTCATTTTCCATATCATTAATAACTATATTTTCTTTATTTTTATAACACCATGTTCCAAAGTTTTCTTCTTCTAAAGCTGATATGCCACAATTTTTTCTTTTTCCGTTGACAATAAATAAATCATATTTCAATATTTTTTCTTCTTTGCTATATGAGGCTATTCCAAAAACATCTGCCTCCATTAATTCTTTTACTTCTTCATATATTACTTCTAAATTTCTCTCAATTTTTAAATCTGAAGTGAATTTTTTACCTATCCCTGATAGTAAATCTATTTCTTGATATAGCTCTCTATAAATTTTTGCTTCTCTTGTTATTTCCTTATTATGTAGTCTTGCAAGCCAACTACTACTCTTGTTATTAAAAATTTCTTTTTCTATTTCTAAATGTTCTTTTAAAAACTTATACGCCTCTTCATATCTTTTTAGTTGTGCATATAATTCATTTAACTCGTAACATATTTCACTTTTATCTAATAATGAGTTTAAACTATTTACCTCATTAAAAGCTTCAATTAACTTTTTCTCTGCTTTATCCAATTCACCAATTCTATTATAATGTTTAGCCCATCGCCTTAATGTTTTTACAATATAAATAATATTTTTAAAACTTTTAGCGCTTTTAATTGCCACTTCAAAATCTATTTCTGCTTCTTTATTTTTCCCAAGTTTTGAATTCGCCTCTGCCCTAATGGAAAGAATCTCACACTCATATATCCAGCATCCTAGCTCTTTAATTAATTCTATTGCAACTTCACAACACTCATATCCCTTATTAATATCACCAGAAATTACTTCTACTTCAGCTAAGGTTATATAATAAACTATTAATTCACTTCCCTGTATTTGTCTATAAACTTCATTTATTTTATTTAATAGTCTTTTAGCCTCATCATATTTTCTATAATCCATATATGCTATTGCTGTATTAATCATTAAATGAATTAATGCTTTTTCATCATTTTCTTTTTCTGCTAAATCTATTCCTGATAATCCACTTTCTATCGCTAGCTCTAAATTTCCTAATCTTGTATAATCCGCTAATAATCCATTATATGAAAATATAAGTCCTTTTACACAATTATTTTTAATAAATATTTCATTAGCATCTAGTCTATACTTGCAAGCATTTGTATAATCACTAATTGTAAAACAATACCACCCAATATACATTAAACACCATCCATAAGCAAGCTCATATTCTTTATTTAGCGCTATTTCCATTACTAAATCAAGAATTTCTTTAGCCTTTTCTGGATTAGATTTTATATATTCAGGAAAAATAGATATAAAGTATTCTATGTGATTTTCATCCTCTTCAAATTTACGTAAATTATATTGTAATTCATTATTCTCCATCACAATACCTTCCTTTCCTAGCGCAGTAGTATATTTTGGGAACAAATTGTAGATTTGTTTTACCATATTTTTTTATTTTTTAAAATATATTAATCCTCTTTTTAAATTTACTATTTTTTTTAATAAGTTTTTAAATATAATTAAATATTATTTTTCACAATAAAAAAGTTAGTATTTAACGTAACCTAAGATAATTACTAAATACTAACTTTAAATTTCATCTAATTATAAATTGTTATCAGCAGCTATTTTATCAACTATAGATTTTCTTTCTTCTCCAATTGCTGCAATTAATTTAGTTGGCATAAATCCATTTTTATATATTCTATCATCATTAGCCTTTATCATAGCTACAACTGTTGCTTCTAGCTTTTCATATGATAATAAATCATCTTGATATAAATCTACTACATCTTTTAGCTTTGTAGCCAATTCTTTTGGATTTCTATATACTGCTCTCATATATTACTCCTTTTTATTTTATCTTTTTTGTTAAATGTGTTTAAAAAGTAGAATTTTATTTTTATAGCACATATTGTATTATATATTAAGTAAATTAAATTGACTAGCCCCTATAATTCTATTCCAACCCTAGATGGAATACCTTCTTTAAAGGGATGTTTGATACACTTCATTTCTGTTACGTAATTAGATAATTCCACTAGTTCATCTTTGGGATCTCTACCTGTCATTACAACCTCTAATGATTTAGGTTTATTTCTTAAAAATTCTATTACATCATTTAATTCTATAAATTCATTATTTATAGTAGCTATTATTTCATCTAATATTAATAAATCATACTCTTCTTTATTTATTATGTCCTTAATTTCCTGAAACCTTTTAGTATGTTCTATTTTAGCTTGTAACTTTTCTTCCTCATTCATATTCCAAACAAATTTATTAACTGGTTTTCCTGGGAAAAATGTAATATACTCATCTAACTTCTCTAATGATATTAATTCTCCACTTTTACCACTTTTCAAAAACTGAGTAATGAATACTTTCTTCTTTCTTCCCGCTGCTCTTATAGCTAACCCCATTGCTGCTGTTGTTTTACCTTTGCCATCACCACAGTATATATGTATAAGTCCATTATCCATTATTTCCACCTCTAAAAATATCTTATAATTATTTTAATAATAATACTTTTATATTTTCACGTTGTCAACTTTAACTGTTGTTAAAGTAAAATTGCTATTAATGCTAGTGCTGATATTATTTGAAGTGTTCCTACTCCTAATGCATATAAAGATACAGCTTTTCCTTGTTTAAGCAAATCTCTTACATTTACTCTTAATCCAATTGCAGCTAAAGCAATTATTTCTAAATTGTTACTTATTTCTTTACATATATGAGATATATTATTAGGTATTATTTTCAAAGAAAATAATGCACAAGTTACAAAAAATCCTATTACATACCAAGGAATTCTAACTTTTCCCTTTTTAATATCTGTTGCTTCTTCTTCGATTATTTCTTCATTAGTTTTATTTTTTATATGTCCAAATACAAATACTACAACAACAAGTAATACAACTCTTAATATTTTAAATATCATAGCCATATCCTTTACTTGCTCACCAACCATAGCTCCACTAGCTGCCACTTGTCCAACGGATTGTAAAGTTCCGCCTATTAATGCTCCTGTAGCTAAAGTATCATTTTTAAATAATGCCTTTGATATTAATGGTAAAATAAACATTAAAACAATACCTGTTATATTTACTATAGTTATTGAAATTCCCTTATCTTTATCATCAGCTTCTATTACAGGTGCTGTTGCTGCTATAGCTGATGAACCACATACGGCATTTCCACTAGCCATTAAAAATCTAAAATTTTGACTAAATCCTAATTTTTTTCCTATATAAATAGCACCAACAATAGTTATTGCCATTTGTATTATTATGAAAGCAAATCCACCTATACCAAGCTCTAATAATGTTCCTATACTTAATGTTGCTCCTAATAAAACTATAGAATATGATAATATATCTGTCTCTGAAAATTTATATCCTTTTTGAAATACATCTTGATTTAAAAATAAATTTCCTACAAACATCCCTAAAAATATAGATATAGTACCAGCACCTAATTTAGGGACAAATTTTGCAATAAACATTCCAACTAATGCTACTGCTAATGCAACCAAAAATCCTGGTACTATACCTTTAATATACTCTATAAATTTATTTTCCTTCATATTATCACTCCGAATCTTTTATTATTTAAATCTTTATACTATTAGTATATCCACCTCTTATTCATTAGTAAAATAAATCTTAATCATAATAATCATTACTTTTTTTAATAATTAGTGTATAATAATATTATTACTTTATACTTAATTACATAAGGAGGGCTTTAAAATGATTGAAGAACTTAAAACTTTTATCTCTGTAGTTGATTATAAAAATTTTACTAAAGCAGCAGAATATTTGAACTTATCTCAACCTAGTGTTAGTACTCATATCAAAAATTTAGAAAATATATTTGGAGTTACTTTAATAAACAGATCAATAAAACAAAAAACTATATCTATTACCGAAAGTGGATACACACTTTATAAAAGGGCTAAAGAAATAATAAGTTTATTAGATGTAACATTTATCGATGTTAAAAACTTATCCTCTTCTGTTAAAGGTAGCTTAAAAATAGGCGCTAGTTTAACTATAGGAGAATATATACTCCCTAAATTTTTAGCTATTTTTTCAAAAAAATATCCTGATGTTGATATTGAAGTTATAATCGAAAATACAGCTCTTATTTCTAGTGAATTAAAAAAATTTAAATTAGATATAGGCCTTATAGAAGGAGCTGCTTCATCATCCTTATTTAAACAAGAATATTTTTTACATGATGATATGGTATTAGCGATACCTTACACTGATCCATTAAAATCTACTGAATTTAACATTGAAAATCTTCAGAACAAAGCTTGGATTGCAAGAGAAGATGGCTCTGGAACTCGAGAATATCTAGATTTATTCTTTACAGAAAATAAAATAATTCCTAAAAGTATGATGGTATTAGGAAGTAACCTAGCTGTTAAAGAAGCTGTTAAAAATAACTTAGGGATAACTATAATTTCTAAACATGTTATTGCAGAAGACGAAAATAGAAATGAGATATCTAGTATAAAACTTGATAATCATTTCACTCGTTCCCTTTCATTTATTTATCCTAAAGAATTAACACTTTCAAAAGCTGCTAGTATATTTTTAGATGAGTTAAAAGATTATTCTAGAATTATACAACTTGAAAGTACAAAAAAATAAATGTATTTTTCTATAGGAATTAATATAAATTCTATTAAGATTCTATATTAATTCCTTCTAGTAATACATTTATTTTTTATCAGATTGTCTGACTTACATACATTTTAAAACTAAATTAATGTTTATAATACTTTATATAATTTTATTTTTCTTATTTTATTTATTACAATATAACTTTATAGTATATCTGATAATAATCTTGAAATAGATTCCTTAACCTTAACAATTGTACTTCTTTTATTATACTTTTCTATAGTTAACTCTTCACATTTCATCATATCTTTTTCAAATTCATATTTTTGCTCTTTTGCTATTTTTTCTGAATATATAACTGAAATAACTTCAAAATTCAATTCAAAACTTCTTGTATCCATATTAGCAGTTCCTATTGAACAAATTTTATCATCTATAACTATAGTTTTTGCATGTAAAAACGCATTTCTATCGTAATGATATACTTTTACTCCTTCTTTTATTAATTCACCTGCATAAACTAAATTTGCCCAATATACAAAAGGGTGATCACCTTTGCCTGGTAACATTATTCTTACATCAACACCTGAAGCAGCTGCTAATTTTAAACTATCTGAAATACTATTATCAATTATTAAATATGGAGATTGTATATAAAGATATCTTTTTGCTTTTTGTATCATTTTTAAATATGCTAACTTTATTTCATACCTATCACTTAAATCTGGTCCACTTGATACTATCTGCATTCCTATATTAGATTTTTTTAGCTCATCTTCATTAATTTCTAATACATGATTTAATGTAACTTCTTCTTTCGTAGCATATCTCCAATCTGCTAAAAATCTTAAATTTAAATCCTTAACTGCACTACCTTTAAATTTTATGTGAGTGTCTCTCCAATATCCAAACTTATCATCTTTTCCTAAATATTCATCGCCAACATTAAATCCACCAACAAATCCAATTTTATTATCTATCACAACGATCTTTCTATGGTTTCTAAAGTTCATATTAATATTAATAAGTTTTAGCCATGAAGGGAAAAATTCACCAACCTTACCTCCAACATCAGTTAATTTCTTAAGCACATTTCTATTTAAAGATCTACTTCCAACTGAATCATATAATAATCTAACTTCTACTCCTTCTTTAGCTTTTTCTTCTAATATATTTAATATCTCAGTACCTATATTATCATTCTTAAATATATAAAACTCTATATTTATACTTTGTTTAGCTTTTTTTAAACTTGTCAATAATTCTTCAAAAAACAAAGTTCCATCTGAATACATATAAACATCATTATTACTTCTATAAGGAGAATAATCTGTTGCTTCAAGAGCTCTAATCATATCAATATTTTCTATATCAATATTTTCATCTTTTAAACTTTCTCTTTCTTTAACTTGATTTGTGTAATTTTCAAATATTTTTAGCTCTGCATTTTTAAACCCAAACATATTAGCTTTATTCATTTTTCTACCAATTAGTATAAACACGATAAAACCTATAAATGGTGCCAAATATAAAACCAAAGTCCAAGCTATGATATTGTTAGCTGAACGTTTTTCTTTGAATATCATATATAATATTGTTACCAAATTAATTATATGAATTAAAACAGTTATGACCTTAAACATATCTTCATCTCCTTAATATTATTTTTTCATTAAAGTATCTTATTTATAAAATTACATTATTATTATTTGCATCATTATACATTTATTCTTCAACTTTATTTTAATATAGTTTTCATATATATATATAAAGCTTTATCATTTATATAGATAAAGCCTCTTTCCCTTTATAATACACATATTATAAACCAAATTTATATTTTATAAAATATTTTCCATTAACTTTCTTATAAAAATAAAGTCAATATATATTGCTGTATCAATTAATTAAAATACGTACAATATATATTGACCTACTCTTTAAAATTCTTTTATCTAACTATTAAACTTCTTCCTTGAATTCTCTTTGGTGCAACACTTGCTCTTGCTGAATAACCAATTGCTGCACAACCAACTACTCCAAAATCAGAAGGTATATGACATCTATCAAGTATTTTTCTTACTTGTGGATTATCATAAGTATCTGCTAATTGATTAATCCAACATGTTCCCATGCCCAAAGATGTAGCTGCTAAAAATATATTTTCTAATCCTACCGCTCCATCAGTATAAAAATATTTATAATCCTTTTTTGCAGTAACTATTACAAGGGTTGGTGCTTTATAATAAAAATTGTAATCTTCATCAAATCCCCTTGAATCTTCTCTTTCCCTAAATACAGCTTTAACTGCTTTATTTAATTCTTGTAATACCTCTTTATTTTGAATTGCAGTATAATAACATCCTTGGCTATTCATTCCACTTGGTCCACATAAAGCACACTCTAAGATTTCATTTAAATCTTCAGTTGATATTTGTGTATCAATATATTCTCTACAACTTCTTCTAGCTTTAATATTTTTTATAACCTCATTCATATCAAAACCCTCCTAAAAAGCACCTTGTTTTTTAAGTTCATATTAATTTATATAAATAAATTTAATTAATATGCTTACCCTCATATTAATTAATATTTTAATATTTTAATATTAATTAAAATATTCTTCTTATTTTTTCTTCATTTGATTTAACCCATTTACATAGTGTTATTGCTTTTATAATCTGCTCTTTTAAAATTTTTTCTGAAGACATAAAATTATTACTAATTCCATCTTTATATCTAACAAGAAAATGTATTATCACATCAAGTCTTCTAAGCATAATTAATGATGGTATTACATTTATCTCATCAATTGAAAGTTTTATATATTCCTTATAACCATTAATAAAGCTTCTCATATTTTCTAGTTTTACTTTGTCATCATTTTCATTTGAAATTGCTTCTGACAAACATATTGCTAAATCCATAGCCCTTAAATCCCTAGCTGAAAATTCAAAATCTAAAACTGCTGATATATTGTTATATTCATCCTCTAATACATTAGATGCATTAATATCTCCATGAATAATCTGATGTGGCAAACTTCTTAATTTAGGTATTACCTCTTGAAATTCAATAAAATATCTACTTAATTCCTTTAAATATTCTCTTTCATTTTCAAATTCATTAGATGGATAAATACAAAACTCTATTACTTTATTTAAAGGGCATTTAGGATAAGACTTTTCTAGTTCATAGCATGGTTCATAAATAGGATTAAGCTCAACTTCTATACTACCTAACTCTTTTGTTATTTCACCAACAACTTTACCTAAGCTATAAAATTGTTTAGTAGTATGTAATTTAGGATTAGATCCTTTTATCATTTCAGCTATTGACACTAGCTTTTCATCTATACTAACACTTATAGTATTACCTTTTAAATTTTGTTTTGGCTTTGGAATATTAAATGATAAATTTCTTTTATTAAGCTCCTCTAAGACTAAATGTTCATAGTTCACCTTTTTACTATCCCTGTGACTTTCATATATTCTTAAAATATATTTTTTATCTCCTACGCATAAGAATTTAGTAGTATTATTCATTCCACTACTTTCTTGTTTAACATAATAATTTTCATCCTTAAAATATTGTTTCACAATATAATCTATATATTCTTCTTCCACTTTATTCTCCTCTTGAAATTTTATAAACTATATTTCATAATCCATACACATTCTATTGCAAGTAATACTTCTAACTATTGTAGCAATCTTAACATGTTCTTCATGAACTTGATAATTATTTAATGCCTCAATGCTTTCAAATGTACTATTTAACATTATATCTGCATTACTACCTGCTACTGGATTAGTTATAACCTCTATTTCAATAATTCCTGGAATCTTACCTTTTAAACCTTCTAATCCATTTTTTATTTTTAATTTATCCTCTTCACTACCTTTACCATCTTGAAAATTCCATAAAATAATATGTTTAATCATCTTTTTCCTCCCCTTTTAATTTATTTATATTTTAATTATATCAAAGTAACATCTTATTTAAAATTTTCATTTTCTAATTTCTTTTATATTCATTATTAAAATTTTACTTTTTTATCAAATATAATTATGATGCTAAAAAAATTTATTCATTATAATAAAACTAAATAATATGTTATACTAAATAATAATTAATATTAGTTGCATAATTTAGGAGTTGAAAAAATGAATATAATTATTTCCCCAGCAAAAAAAATGAATATAAACAATGATGATATTATTTATGAATATCACCCTGTCTTTATGGATAAAACTAACATATTACATAATCAATTGAAATCACTTTCATATGATGAACTAAAAAAACTATTAGTTTGTAATGATGATTTAGCTCAATTAAATTTTGAAAGATATAAAAATATGCATTTAAATAAAAATCTATCTCCAGCCTTATTAACTTATGAAGGAATTCAATATAAATATATGTCTCCAGATTCTTTTAGCGAAGATGAATTTAATTATGTAAAATCTCATTTAAAAATACTATCTGGATTTTATGGAGTTCTTAATCCTTTTGATGGAGTTGTACCATATAGATTAGAAATGCAAGCAAAACTTAAAATCGATAATAATAAAAATCTTTATGAGTTTTGGGGCAATAGTTTATATAAAGAAATAACTAAAAATAGTAATGTTATTTTAAATTTAGCTTCAAAAGAATATAGTAAAGCAATCGAAAAATATTTAAGCAAAGATGATATATTTATTACTTGTATATTTGGAGAATTAAAAGATGATAAAATTAAAGTAAAAGCTACAGAGGCTAAAATGGCTAGAGGTCTTATGGTAAGATATCTAGCATCTAATAACATAGAAAATATTGAAGATGTTAAAAACTTTTCTGAACTATCTTTCAAATATTCTGAAGAGCTTTCTACTGATAAAGAATTTGTATTTATAAAATAAAATATAAATTTAATAATTTTAAAATTTGTATTTATAAAATAAAATATAAATTTAATAATTTAAAACCCCATGAAAAATAATAATTTCATGGGATTTTTATTTTTTATATTATATATAAATATATTTGTAATTCCTTAAACTTTAAAGTTTCGTTTTTTTATCTCTAAGTGCCTTTAAGCTAACTCTCACATTTGATTAACTACCTTTTAGTTTTCCAATATATATCGGCCTCTGCTTCTAACTTCTTAAGCCTTGTATAATAATCAGGAAATTCTAAAAGATGTGCATATGCAATTTTACCTGTTAAAATAGGATCATTATTAGTTACATTTGCCTTTGAAAATTTAGTACCATGTTCAAGCTCTACATTTATCCCCATAGTAAACTCATTTAAATCAAATTTTTCTTTTGTAAAATCAATGCCTATCTTTTTTGCTATTTTACATGCTTCTTCAGAAGTAAATGATAATCTGTTCTTTTCCCCTCTTAATTTTACTATATACCATTGAGTATTTTTCATTTCTACCTCATATTTAAAATAATATATAAATTATACTATGAGAAAAAACTAATTAAGACTACTGTAAAAATCTATTACAGTAGTCTTAATTTATTTTTATCAATTTCCATTTATCTTCAATCATAATCTATTCCAATTATCTTGTTATCTATACTAGGTATTTTCCACCTCATACTCTTGAAAAATTCTATTACTTTTGTATAAAATAAATATTTTCACCATCACTCTTAATACTAATATCACCACTACTAGTATAAAAAGTTTTTATTTTATATTTTTCTAATAAAGATACTAGTTTTCTATCAGGATACATAAACTGAGAGCAAGTTATTACTGCATATTTAGGGGATACAGATTCTAAAAAATCTCCTACCTCATTATTATATATTCCATGATGAGCCATCTTTAAAAAAGTATATTCACCAGTATTTTCATTAATAAATTCCCTCATTCTTTCATCTTCAGCATCTGCTGCAAATAAAAATCTATACTTTCCATAATCAATTCCAACAATAATACAATAATCATTTGACTTTTCATACTCATCTTTAATGGCCGGATAAATAGTTATATTAGCACCATTAATATTTTTAACAATTTTGTTATGCAATAAAACAGGTGTCAACTCATTTCTTTTTACTGCTTCAATATAATTCTTATATTGTACAGTATCTTTTTCATAATCAGCTTGAATTAAATTTTTAATTTTAAAATTATCTAAAATAGTAGGCGCTCCACCTATATGATCTTTATCATTATGGGTTAAAATCAAATATTCAATTTCTTCAATACCTTTATAATTTAAATAATCATTTATTACGGTGCTATTTTCATAAAATCCTGTATCTATAACAATAAATTTTCCTTCACATTCAATCAAAATAAAATCTGACTTTCCTGTACTCAATATATCTATTTCAAAAGGTAGCTTAACAGTAACATCTGCATCTACCCACTTTTTACTATCACTTTTTATTTTTAAAAAACCTATTACACTGAATATAATTACTAAAATTATTATTATCAATCTAACCCTAACTTTTTTTAAGACAACATTTTTCATTTATCTCCCTTCTTAACTATAAAAAATACTTTATTTATATTATTATACTCTTATTACATAGTAACTTATACAAATATGAATTATTATTACTAAATTATGTCAAATTAATGCAACTGTCATTAATTTGACATATTAATGCACTATACTAAAGAAAATAACACATAGAAATTAGTGTTATTTATTAGTTAATATCATTCCCTTCAGAAAGATATAGATTAGTTCCCCCTATTTCTAATCTATATCTTTTCTTATATTAACCCTTTAATTCTCTCCTGCAGTTCCTCATATAAATTACTTATATATTTAAAAATATTTTCATTATATATTTTTCCATAAACAATTAAAGCTTTATATCCAATTCTTACTACAATCTCATTATTTAAATCAACAAACTGTTCAATCTTTTCATCTCCATATTGCATATTTCTAAGATATAGCTTTTGTGTTAATAAAGTTATATGTATTACTAAATCTCTTATAGAATTAGCCCCATTGCTTTTATTTAAATAATCCCGAGTAGAATCCATTAAATATTCATCATATCTTAAAATTTTTCTAACCAATTGTTCTATTCCATCCTTCAATTTATATGGAAATATAAACTTATTAGCTAACAAAACTATAACTACCCCTATAATCACATATAAAATTCTATAAAATAATAATTTATTAATATTTACTGTTAATGATGATACACATATTGATGCCATAGCTGCAAATAATGATATTTTATAATACTCTTTAAATCCATATAATAAATACAAAGATAAAACTAAGATCCCTATTATAACCCACTTAGAATCAAATAAATGTATTATTATTCCTGTAAGTAAGATAGCTATAATATTTCCTTTTACTCTTTCTCTACTCTTCGAAATAGTATCTTCATAATAAGGTTGCATAATAGACATTATAGTGATTATTGCCCAAATCACTTTATAAAAACCTAAGAATTCTGCTATAAAAATTGCAAATGACAATGTAATTGACATTCTCATAGCAAATTTAAACCTAATTGATGAAATCACAAAATATTCTTTAAAAATTACTTTAGGTTTATCTAAATAAGTCCTTTCCCAATTCTTATATATTTTATTAATATCTTTATCATCTAATTTTTCCAAATCTTTAATACATTCTATAATTGATGAAATAGCAAATAATACTTCTTTATATAAATTCATTGAATTTTTATTTTTTTCAATTATAAAAGTATTTTTATAGACTATATCACTTATCTTACATGATTCCTTTGAATAATTAATTATTAAATCAATTAACGACCATAAATCTCCTAGTTCTTCCTTTGAAATATTGTTATTTTTATACTCTTGAAAAACCTTCTTCAAGCATATATTTATATACTCTATATTTAAATATAATTTAAACTGAATAGTTCCAAGGTTAGTAGTTAAATATCCTTTATGCCTTGTTGTATATACTTTATAAACCAAATCCATCATTATTTTTGAGCAATCTTTTGTTAACTTATAATCAAAATTATCTTCTAAAATATTATCTAGCTGAACTTTTAAACTTTTCAAAGCAGAATTAACACTGTTTCCAAAAACAACTTTTGCATTAGCCCTTTTAATATAGGTTCCAATAATTATTATCATTGCACCAAATATAACTGCTAATAATCTATTTGGAAGTTCATAAATAGATATCTTAGAATATTGAGTAAATACATATAACATTATAAAAGGTTTATAAAATGTTGCATCATAAGGTGAGGATACAATATATATTATTAAAAATATTGCTACTAAATCTATTAAAATACCAGTCCAAGGATTTAATGATGAAATAAATGCAACTAAAACAATAAATAAATCTAGCAATAAAATTCGCCCTATTCTACTAAGTGGCTTAACATAAAAATTTTGTCTTCCTATTACTGTTGAGGTTAATGCAATTGGAAATGCTATCATTATATTTTTAACACCAAATAAGACTCCAACACCAGCCATTGTAATTACTGCAACTGTTCCATTTCTTATCATTGATGTAATATTTAAATTATATTTTTTCACAAAATAATCAAGCATTTTCTCACAACCTTTATTTAAAAGAATTAAATTTCCACTATTACTTTCTCCTTATAAATACTTAACTATTCCATACTAAAAATTATTTATAATAAAATAAAGATGTAAAGTCTATATATTTCTATTAGCTTCACATCCTTATTTTTTCTTTAAATTTTCAATTTCACTTTGTAATTCCTTTATTTGCTTGCTTAACTCTGATATGGATTTCTTTAATTCATTTATATCGTTACTTGATTGTACCTTATTTTCTGAACTGCTGGTTGTTTTTTTCTTTTTACTTGAACTTACATTAGCTTGTCCCTCATCACTTGAATTTGAGCAAAATGGATTAGCTGCATTTCTATAAATTGGACTATATATTCTTCCTGGTCCACCTTGAAAATATTGTTGTTGAGCATTAAATGTTATTATTACTTGACCTAAAAGTTGAAGCCAGTTACCTAAAGCATTTTGTACATTAAATGGCATCTTTTGTGCTGCAATATTACCAAACAAAACAGTTATCAAATTAAGTATTTGTGGATTAAAATCTTGAAATCCACCTGGCACATCACTACATGCCTTCCTTTGATCTTCTGTAGCCTCTGCATTTTCATTTCCAAACATGCAATTTTCACATCTACCATTACTTGCTTGTGAAGTGTTACTACTGCTATTTTCATCAGTAGTTTCTGAATCAAAAGAGGCCATATATTCATTAAAAAATTTTATAAACTCATCAAAACTATTATTTCCATTTTGATTCATAATTTTCCCCATAAAAAACTACTTACTATCATAATACTCTTTAATTTTTTATTTGCTACAATCTCAAAATATGATCTTTTAAATCAAATCATAATTCTTTAATAAACTATCTAAGTTATTTTGTAACTTCACTTCATTTTGAATTAACTAAGGATATATACTTTTGAAAATATGATATTTTATGAGTGAAAATGATTTATTAAATAAAATAAAAAAATATCAAATGTACAAAGTAATATTAGGTGTTAAATTTATTTGATTTATAATATAAAAAACAGTAGATAAGTTTAAAAATTTATCTACTGTTTGATAGATTCATATATTATTAACTATATATCAAAATAATTATTTTAATAATCTGAGCCGGCTAAATATCCTGTTGAAAAAGCCATTTGAAGGTTATATCCACCTGTTTCTGCATCTATATCAATAACTTCACCTGCAAAGTAAAGATTTTTAATTACCTTAGATTCCATAGTTGAAGCATTAATTTCTTTTACTTTTACTCCGCCTGATGTTACTTGAGCAGCTTTTATAGTTAAAGTTTCTCTTGCTGTAAGCTTCATTTCCTTCATATACTCAATTATTTTATTTTCATCTTCCTTCTTTAAATCACTTGATTTAATTTCAGTTAACCCTAACATTTCAAATACAACTTTTAAAAAGTTCTGTGGAAGAACACCTTTTAAATTGTTTAATACAGTTTTATTAGGATTACTTCTCATTATTTGTGAAATTTCATCTTTAGATTTATCTTTTAAGAAATCTAAAGATACTTCTACTTCCCTTTCACTTAAAGCCTTAGTTATATATGAAGAAAGTTTTAAAACTGCAGGGCCTGAAATACCAAAGTGTGTAAATAACATATCTCCAAACTTTTCAATTTTTTTCTTTTTAAGTTTTGCAGAAACTACAACATCTTTCATTGCAACCCCTTGTAAACTTTTAACAAAATCCTCTTTTATAACTAGTGGTATTAAAGCCGCGTATATAGGTGTAATTGTATGCCCATACTTTTCTAATATAGAATACATAGTTCCATCAGAACCTGTATTAGGAAAACTCTTTCCTCCTGTTGTTATTATAACTTTATCACCTAATATTCTTTCACCATAAGATGTTACAACACCTTTAATATCTTCATTTTCAACTATTAAGTCACTTACCATTGTATTGTATCTAATTTTAACTTTATTCTTCTCTAAATCATTTTTTAGTAATTCTATAACTTCATCAGCCTTATCACTTTTTGTATATACTTTTTCATCAAGTTCAACTTTATATTCAAGTCCATTGTTACTTAAGTATTCTAAAAGTGAATAATTAGAAAATGTATATAACGCACTATATAAAAACTTTTTATTATTAACTATCTTGTCAAAAAATTCTTCTATATCCCTATTATTAGTTATATTACAGCGACCTCCACCAGTAAGTCTTAATTTCATACCAATTTCTTTATTTCTTTCTATTAATGTAACTTCATTATTTTTTGCTGCACTAAGAGCTGCCATAATTCCTGCAGGCCCTCCCCCAACAACTATAACTTTAGCCAAATTTGTCACCTCACTAAATTTCCTTTGTTTATTTACTCATTATATCATACTTTATAATTGTAGCCATTTATATAATCTATGATATAATTATAAAATCTTAAGAAAGTGTTCATTTGATTTTAAAATATTAATTAGATATAATTTATTAAAATAGGTAATACATACTGCTTTAACTACGTAATTCCATTTAGGTATTTAACTTACCTTACAATAAAATATTTTAATTTAAGAGGAGATAATTATGGGATTAAAGAAGAGGATTTCTACACTACTTATATGTGGAATAATAATTTTAGGAAATATTAGCACAGTTTATGCTGATGGTGCTAATGTTGTGACTTTAGGGACAAACCTATCATCTGAACAAAAACAAATAGTTTTAGATTACTTTGGTGTAAAAGAAAATGAAGTTGTTATATTAGAAGTTAATAACCAAGAAGAAAGAAAATACTTAGAGGGAGTTGCTACTGAAGCTCAACTTGGTACTAGAACCTACTCTTGTGCTTATGTACAACCTACTTCAAAAGGAAATGGCCTTAATGTTAAAACAGTAAATTTAACTTATGTTACTTCTTCAATGATAGCTAGTACTCTTACCACTTGTGGAATTACTGATGCAAATGTAATTGCAATGACTCCAATTTCTGGCGGTGTAAGTGGTACTGGTGCTTTAACTGGAATAATGAAAGCCTTTGAAGATGCAACTGGTGAACCTCTTGATGAAACAAAAAAAGAAATTGCTTCTGAAGAACTAGTTATAACTGGTGACTTAGGTGAAGATATTGGACAAGACAAAGCTACTGGTGTTATAAACGATATTAAAACTGAAATTATTAAAAATAATACTCAAGATACTATACAAATTGCAGATACAATAAATAATGTAACTAATAATTATAATGTTACATTAACTCCTGAACAACAACAACAATTAGAAAACTTAATGGCTAAAGTTTCAGAACAAGATTATGATTATAAAGAAATGAAAGATGCTTTAAATAGTGTTAAAGATGTTGTTAATGAAAAACTTGATGCTATGGGTGAAAAAGTATCAGTAGGTTTTATTGAGTCTATAAAAGAATGGTTTACTGGTTTAGGAGATTGGTTTACTGGATTATTTAATAGTAATGAAAAGGATCTTGGCATATTAGAAACAACTAATGATGATCTTTTAGGTGATAATGTTGTTGTAGATGCAACAGATGACAATGCAATTAAATTACCAAGTTCTGAAGAAACTAAAGGATTTTTCGAAAAAATATGGAACTGGTTTACTAACTTATTTAATAATAATTCAAGTGATATAAATAACGATAATTCTACTAATTCTGTTGATTCACCTGTTATTAGTGGTTCTGAAAATATAGAGTCAAATGACACTATTGATGATACATTAAATCCTATGGATAATAATACTACTCCTGAACAAGATAATTCAAACTCTATAAAAGATACTAATACATCATCTTCTGATATTATACCAAATGATGATAATAGTAATTCTGATTCCGATAATAATACAACTGACACAAACGATAATTAATAAATTTTAACTAAAATTTATTAAAGACTTCTAACCATACGGTTAGAAGTCTCTTTATTTTAATACTTTAACTTTTATTAACTTAATGCAAAAACTGTTATAGTTGCTGCATGAACTCTAACTTTAGGAATATCTCTAGTAAGGTTAGTTAACTTAACAACTGCCATTTCATTATCATCAACGTCTAATAAAATACCTAATGAAATATTATTAGCATAAACTTCATTTGAAACTGATGCTACATGCTTAGTTCCTGGTATTTCATTTCCATTGCCATCAGTAAGAGCAAAGATTATATCACTTCCGTTGCTACCGCAGTTAGTAGCTGAATATGATACTGTATATTTTACAAAATAAGGATGTCCACCTAGTAATATTACTGGTGCAGTATTAGCATCATGTTGAATGTTATTTCCAGCAATTTCATTATTACTAAAAACAACATCTTCAGCATAAGATAATTCTTGAATATCTTGGAATTGTCTATAAATTGTTCCATAGTCCTCAATATTTCCAGACTCTCCTGTTGCTCCTGTTGCTCCTGTTGCTCCTGTTGCTCCAGTTGCTCCAGTTGCTCCTGTTGCTCCTCTTATTCCTTGTGGTCCTGTTGCTCCTGTTGCTCCTGTTGCTCCTGTTGCTCCTGTTGCTCCTCTTAACCCTTGTGGTCCTTGTTCTCCTTGTGCCCCTTGGACACCTTGTGGCCCTTGTTCTCCTTGTATACCTTGTGGTCCTTGTTCTCCTTGTGGTCCTTGCTCACCTTGTATACCTTGTATACCTTGCTCACCTTGTAGTCCTTGTTCCCCTTGTATACCTTGTGGTCCTGTTGCTCCTCTTGCTCCTCTTGCTCCAGTTGCTCCTGTTGCTCCTCTTGCACCTGTTGCTCCTGTTGCTCCTCTTGCACCTGTTGCTCCTGTTGCTCCTGTTGCTCCTCTTATTCCTTGTGGTCCTGTTGCTCCTGTTGCTCCTGTTGCTCCTGTTTCTCCTCTTGCTCCTCTTGCTCCTGTTGCTCCTGTTGCTCCTGTTGCTCCTCTTGCTCCTCTTGCACCGGTTGCTCCTATTGCTCCTGTTTCTCCTCTTGCACCTGTTGCTCCTGTTGCTCCTCTTATTCCTTGTGGTCCTGTTGCTCCTCTTGCTCCTGTTGCTCCTGTTGCTCCTATTGCTCCTGTTTCTCCTCTTGCACCTGTTGCTCCTGTTGCTCCTCTTATTCCTTGTGGTCCTGTTGCTC
>NZ_JAASHD010000040.1:0-11759 GCF_019734375.1 Clostridium sp. K04 | reverse complement strand
CCTCTTGCTCCTGTTGCTCCTGTTGCTCCTGTTGCTCCTCTTATTCCTTGTGGTCCTGTTGCTCCTGTTGCTCCTCTTGCTCCTGTTGCTCCAGTTGCTCCTGTTGCTCCTCTTGCACCGGTTGCTCCTGTTGCTCCTGTTTCTCCTCTTGCACCTGTTGCTCCTGTTGCTCCTGTTGCTCCTGTTGCTCCTCTTATTCCTTGTGGTCCTGTTGCTCCTGTTGCTCCTCTTGCTCCAGTTGCTCCTGTTGCTCCTTTAAATCCTCTAGGACCCCTTGGACCTCTACATCCACGAATACATACGCAAGAACACTCATTTTTGTCTTTATCTTCTGAACATTCAAACTTATCATACATACTAGAATTCATTTCGTAAGACATATCATTACTTCCGTTATATTTATCCAACTGTTCATCTTCTAATTGTTCATCCTCTAGTTCATCATAAGAATGATAACTGCTTCTCCTACTCATTAATATATTTTTTCTTGACATATTATTTCTCATATTCCTATACATTGTCATCTTTTTCCTCCTTAGTATTAATAATCTTACTAAATTTTCCTATACTTTATATTATGTATATACCAATCTATTGTTACTTAATCTTTTACAAAAACATATATTTTTTATAAGGTATGATATAATAATCAATAAAACTATTCGGAGGCAACTATGAAATTTTATGAAAAAACTATTTCTAAAAAATTAATTTATTCTGGTAATTATTTGAAAATATCAAATATTGAAGTAGAACTTCCAAACGGAAAAATAACTACTAGAGATATTATCAATCACCCAGGAGCTTGTGCTATAATTCCATTTATAGACGATAATACAATTTTATTAATAGAACAATTCCGTAAACCATTGAATAAAACCATTTTAGAAATTCCAGCTGGAAAACTTAGTGAAAATGAATCTATTTTAGATTGCGCACATAGGGAACTTGAAGAAGAAACAGGCTATATAGCAGAAGAAATGACTTATCTAGGCAGTATTGCAACAGCTCCTGGATTTTGTGATGAAATTATTCATTTATTTAAGGCAACAAACTTATCATTAGGAAATAAATGTTGCGATGAAGATGAATTTACTGAAGTTAAATCTTTTAATTTAGATGAAGTAAAGTCAATGATTAAATCAGGTAAAATCATTGACACAAAGACAATTAGTATACTTGCATATCTATAAAAATATGCACTAATTCTTACTTATATGGATTAGTGCATATAAAACAAATCAATATTTAATTTTTAATATATTATTATCTGTAGCTAAATTTATAAAATTATATAAAATTATAATATTATCAAAATTATTTTCATTGATATAATCACTTATTTTACCATTAAAACTTCTTAAATCAATAACGTGTACTTCTTCAAAATTTTGTGTTAGAAATGGAACTAATGAATTTGCAAAAGAGTCTTTTATAACTAAGATATTTTTATTATTTTGCAACTTACTATTTTTTATTATAGTTAATGAATTATTTCCTCTTAAAAACAAAGAATATTTATCTCTCAATTCTGCTTTAGATATATCATAGATAGAATCATACTTTCTATCTCCAACAATATCCATTTCTAAATTATAAAACTCATAATATGTAAGTATATCTCCTTGTATATTAAATGGCTTAGCCTTAGAAAAATATGAACCATAAAACTCATCTAAAATAACACTATTATAGTTACTTAAATCTATAGGATAAAAACCTATTGATTCCATAAAATCACAATAAGCTAAATATGCACCATACGTTGTCCAATGATGATCTGTATTATAGTAAATATACTCATTTTTTTTATTTATAAACTCATCTAATACATTAATATTATTTGAATAAATTAACTTTGAATAAATTTTATTTATTATTTCAGTCTGATTAACTTGTTGTGATCCTTTAGGTAAATCTTCTCTGTATATCTCATATGAATTTGGAACAATCATTAAAGATACCTTATCAATATATTTTTCACTAAATTTACTTATAGCTTCGACATTATTTTTAAGTCTTTCTTCATTAAAAGAATCAAATTTTTCAAAAAGTCTTTTATTTCTCCCATATATAATTCCGTTATTTTCAATCTTTCCAAGTAAATATTCACTCATCGACTTTATACTTATCCATTCATCTCTTAATGGTATTTGATCATTTATATATTCCTCATATTCTTCTTGAAATTTTCCATTAATGAATTTTTCAACTGAAAACTTAGCCTTAGATTTTAAATTTCTATTTTCAAACTCTGAAAATATTTTATCTTTATCAAAAAAACTAATTACTGTTAATGTTAAAATAATTATTGTAAATCCGTATAATAAATATTTTCTTTTCATCAAACTCCCCCTAAAATCTGAAATATAGAAATGGATTATATGATGAATCAACTAAATAAGCTATTGATACTAAAAAGATCATAAGTATAATTACAGTATCAATTACATCATTTTTAATAAATTTCTTATATAATTTCTTAGGAAAACTAGTAGAAAATATAATTGCAATAATAAAAACTATAGCATAGTTTCTAAGATAATAAATCCATTCGTTACCTATATTAAAACTAAACATCTGTTTAAATAATAATTTTATTTGAGCTAAATCAACTACAGCAAACAATACCCATCCAATTAAAATAAAGAATATAGCATATATATGTGAAATAAACTTATTATTATTTAAAAATTTTAAGAGACCTGCCTTCTCAATACTTATTAATAAAAAAAAGTATAATCCCCATAATATAAAATTATAACTTGCCCCATGCCAAAATCCTGTTAAAAACCAAACAATAAATAAATTAAAATATAGTCTTACTTTCCTTACCCTATTACCACCTAATGGAATATAAACATATTCTTTAAACCATTGTCCTAATGTAATATGCCACCTTCTCCAAAATTCACTAATGCTTTTTGATTCATATGGATAATTAAAATTTATAGGGAAATTAAACCCCAATATTTTCCCAAGACCTATTGCCATAAGTGAATATCCACTAAAATCAAAATATATCTGTAATGCAAATGCTATTATACCCATCCAAGCAAGAATTGTACTTATATTACTAAATCCCATTACTTCAACTTCTGTCCAAAGGCTTCCTATATTATTTGCAATAATAACCTTGCTACTTAACCCTAAAATAAATAACCTTATTCCCTCTTGAATTGCATCTAAATTAACTTTTCTAGACTTCAATTCCCTATTTATATCAGTATATTTTACTATTGGCCCTGCTATAAGTTGCGGAAATAAACAAACAAATGCCCCAAAATCAATTATATTTTTCTCTGGTTTAACTTTTTTTAGAAATACATCTATCGTATATGACATAGTTTGAAAAGTATAAAAACTTATTCCTAAAGGTAATGTTATTTTTACATAACTAAGTGACATATTAAAAATACTATTTATATTTTCTATAAAAAAATTAATATATTTAAAGAAAAATAAAATTCCTATATTAAATGTTATCGATATACACAAAAGTATAATCCTAATCCTTTTACTTTTATTATTTTTATCGATACCAAGACTTATAAAATAATCTACAAATATAGATGCTAACATAAGTACAAAATACTTAGGCTCCCCCCACGAGTAGAAAACTAAACTTAATATTAACAAACTAAAATTTCTAAACTTTTTTGGTGTTAAAAAGTAAATACCCATAGAAATTGGTAAAAATCTAAATATAAATAAAATACTACTAAAAACCATTCTAGTCCCTCTTCCTTCATAATGTCTTCGAGTTTAGATTATAATAAAATTAAACTCGAAGACTTGTTCTTTAATTAGACAAATTATCCTAATGGTTTGTTCCCTTAATCTTTTATATATACTTGATATAATCACATGCCTTTAAAGGATATTCTAATGTAGGCGCTTTTGAATTTAATCTTTTATATGCATCTTCAAATATTTTCCTATTATATACTACCTTGTCAGAATCGCCCATAAAAGTTGCTGTTAGCTCATTAAAAAAATATGAACAATCAATTTTTCCTAAATTATAATAACAAACACAAAGCTGCAAGCTTGGAATCCAAGTATAATAAGCACTATTTGATAAAGATGGATTTCCCTTATAAGGTATACAATCTAACGCTGTTCTATACCAAAATATAGCTTGATTGATATTATTTTTCTCAAAAAAATATTCAGCTAAACTACAAACAATTTCAGCAGTAGGAGCGTCTATCTTAAATGCTTCAAAAACGATATCTGGTACCTTTTCTTTTTCATTTAATACTTTATAACAATTTATAATCCTAAAATAAGCTCCTTTTACATCCTCTATCCATCCTTGATTAGTTTCAATAAATTTTCTATATTCATCTATTGCTTCTTTATAATGCCCATTATCCATCAATTCATTAGCATAATAGTACATATCCCTTGGAGAAAATTTTTCATTCTTCTTCTCCATTTCCTTAAATATTTGAAAATTTCTATCGGTATATGCTTTAACTTTTCCATGCTCTATTGCAAAATCACCTTCTAATCCTCTTCCATATACCGCTAAATACTCATGAACCTTTCCTATCCACTTAAAATTTTTTTCTCTTTTAACAATTCTATTTCTTCTTAAAACAGAAGATACTTTACCCTCATTATTTCTTGCTAATATATATTCACCGCTTATATAATCATAACTAGTATCTAAATGTTCTAATAGATTTTCTATCTTAGTAATATCTTCACTATTTATAAAATCATCCCCATCTAACCATAGTATATAATCACTAGTAGCTTTTCTAAAAGAAAAATTTCTTGCAGCTGCAAAATCATTTATCCATTTAAAATCATATATCTTTGCATTAAAGCTTTTTGCAATTTCTTTAGTTTTATCCTTAGATCCTGTATCTACTATTATAATTTCGTTTATAAAAGACTTTACTGAATTTAAACATCTCTCTAAGGTTCTCTCTTCATCCTTAACTATCATACATAAACTTAAAGTAACTCTTTTTTTCATATATAATTCTTACCTCCAAAATACTACTTATATTATGATACGAATAATTTTTAAAAGATGTCCAAATTTATTATAATTTTACTTTTTTAATTAATTTTTCATCTATTGAAAGCTGTATATTTTTATGATAATCTAATGTATATACACATGTAAATAATTTAAGAGGAAGTGTGAAAATGAGCTTAAAAGAAGAAATATTAAAATTAAAAAAAGAAAAGAACGCATTAATAGTTGCTCATCTTTATCAATGTGATGAAATTCAAGAAATTGCCGACATAGTTGGTGATTCCTATTTTTTAAGTAAAAAAGCCATGGAAAGTGATAAAGATTTAATAATATTTTGTGGAGTAAAATTTATGGCTGAAAGTGCTAAAATACTTTCACCCCATAAAAAAGTTCTTATTCCTTCAAATGAAACAACCTGCCCTATGGCTGACATGGCTTTAGTTGATCGTTTAGAAAATTTAATGGACAAGCATCCTAATGCTAAAGTTGTGAGCTATATTAATTCTAATTTAGATATAAAGGCCTTATCAGATGTATGTGTTACATCATCATCTGCCATTGATATATTAAATAATCTTGATACAGAAGAAATAATTTTTTTACCTGATAGAAACTTAGGAAGCTACTTACAAGAACAGCTTCCTAATAAAAACTTTACTTTATATCAAGGCTTCTGCCCTACTCATGAAAGAATAGAAAAAGAGGAAATTATCGAACTAAAAAAGGAATATCCAGATTATCTCATTTTAGTTCATCCCGAATGTAACAAAGATGTTAGAGATTTAGCTGATTTTATAGGAAGTACATCTGAACTAATTAATTATAGTGCCTCTTCAAGTTCCAATGGATTTATTGTTGTAACCGAAGAAGGTGTATTATATGAAATGAAATTAAAAAGTCCTACTAAAACATTTATTACTACTAAAACAGGAATGATATGTCCTAATATGAAAAAAATATCTCTTAATGATTTATATAATTGTTTAAAAAATGAGGAATTTGAAGTTCATATTGACGAGGAACTTAGAGTAAAAGCTCATAAAGCCCTAGAAAATATGCATCTTCTATCTGTATAGCAATTATGAATTATGATGTTTTAATAGTTGGCACTGGTATTGCAGGCCTTTATACTGCACTTAATTTAAGAGATGATATTAGGATTTTAATGATTACTAAGAATTCCTTTAGAGACTGTAATAGTTATCTTGCTCAAGGTGGTATTTCAACTTCCCTTGGTCTTTTTGATGAAGAAAATTATTTTAATGATACAGTAAAAGCAGGAAATTATCATAATGATACTAAAGCTGTTAAATTATTAATAAAAAATTCAATTGAAAACATTAATACTTTAATTAAGCTTGGAGTACCATTCGATAAAACTAAAGAAAAATTAAATTATACACGCGAAGGTGGCCATAGTGAATTTAGAATTGTCCACGTTAAAGATGAAACTGGAAAGTCTGTAACCGAAACATTATTAAATATTGTATCTAAAAAAAGAAATATTACTATGCTTGAAAATACTGCATTAATAGATTTAATATGTAAAGATAATACATGCTATGGCGGTATTTTGAGAGATTCACATAGAACTTATAAAGTAAATAGTAAATTCACTATTTTGGCTACTGGTGGTATTGGGGGTATTTTTAATTCAACTACTAATGTTGAATATTTAACTGGTGATGGCTTAAATATTAGTTTAAAACATAATATTGAAATTAAAGATATGGAGTACTTGCAATTACATCCTACTGTATTATATGAACCTGATGTAAAGGGTAAAAAATTACTCTTATCAGAATCTTTGCGTGGTGAAGGCGGAATAATAGTTAACCAAAATAAAGAAGTATTTATTAATCCGTTACTTCCTAGAGATATTGTATCTACTTCAATATTAAATGAAATATCTAAAACTCCTACTAATCCTTATGTCTATCTTGATATGACAAAGAAATCTAAAGAATTTTTAATGTATAGATTTCCTTTTCTTTATAATGAATGCCTAAAAAGAGGCTATAAAATGGATAAAGATTTAATACCTATAGCTCCTGCCCATCATTATTGTATGGGTGGAATCAAAGTTGACTTATTCTCTAGAACATCAATGAATAATCTTTATGCCGTTGGTGAAGCTAGTTGTACTGGAGTTCATGGAAGTAATAGACTTGCTAGTAACTCATTACTGGAAGCTTTAGTATTTGCAAAGCAAGCATCTGAAAATATTAATTCTAAAATAAATGAAATTCATTATAAAGATATTATTTTTGAATCTGAATCTTATGCACTAGATTCTTATGACGAATTGATAAGCTATTTAAAAAGAAAGGTGGACAATAAATATGCTAAATTATTCAATTGTTGATAAAATAATAAAAAATGCACTAGAAGAAGATATTCCTTATGGAGATATTACTGCTTCTTCTGTTATAACTAGTGGATCTAAAGCAAAAGCTTCTCTCATTGCTAAAGAAGATGGAATTATTTGTGGATTACCTATTTTTGAAAGAGTATTTAATCTGCTAGGTGAAGTCGAGTTTACCGCCTTTATTAATGAAGGTTCTAATATTACTAAGGGTGATATAATAGGTGAAATTCAAGGAAATGCTCTTAATATTTTAATGGGTGAAAGAGTTGCTTTAAATTTACTTCAAAAGATGAGTGGAATTGCAACCTTAACTAATAAATATGTATCAAAACTTAAAGGTCTTAACACAAAGCTTTTAGATACACGAAAAACTACCCCTAACCTTAGAATATTAGAAAAATATGCTGTTAAGATTGGTGGTGGAAATAATCATCGTTTTTCACTATCTGATGGTATTTTAATAAAAGATAATCATATTGGATATGCAGGTAGCATAAAAAATGCAATTGCCTTAGCTAAAAGCAACTGCTCATTTGTAAGAAAAATAGAAGTAGAAACTGAATCAAAAGAAGAAGTTCTTGAAGCTCTTGATGCTGGTGCAGATATTATTATGCTTGATAATATGACCCCATCCCAAGCTAAAGAAATGGTTGAATTAATTGCTGGAAGAGCTATTACTGAATGCTCCGGTAATATAACATTAGAAACAGTTAGAAGTTATGCACTATCTGGTGTTGATTTCATTTCCTCCGGTGAATTAACCCATTCTGTTAAAGCTTTTGATATTTCTTTAAAGAATTTTACTAGAATATAATAATTAAAGTCGGTGTATGAAATAACATATATGCTGTTAAATAAACATGCTACAGTATATATTTATACTAAATACTTCATATTAACCGACTTTATTTTTAATAAAATAAATTATTAATTTTATTATTTATTTCTTCAATCCCTATTGAATTCATTTTAGTTGTGTCACTTAAATCATATTTATTTTTTAGTGATAAAATTCTATATACACTTTCATCTAATCTTTCTTCTGTAATCTCACCTGAATTAACAGCCTCACTAATAGAGGTCAATACCTTAATTTCATTATCATATCCATGACAAACTAATATTATATCTACGCCTGCATTAATAGCTTTTACAGAAGCTTCACCAATATCATAATTATCCATAATTGCTGCCATAGTCATATCATCTGATATAACCACACCCTTAAAGTTCATTTCATCCCTAAGAATATCTGAAACAATTTTCTTAGACATGGTAGCAGGATTTTCTGAATCTATATTTTTTAATAAAATATGAGATACCATAATTGCATCTGCTCCACTATTTATAGCATTTTGGAATGGAATAAACTCTAGCTCTTTTAGTTCATTTAAACTTTTTTCAACTAGTGGTAATCCATAATGTGAATCTACACTAGTATCTCCATGTCCTGGAAAATGCTTAACAACCGGAATAACATTATTTTCATTGATTCCTTTCATAACACTTATTCCTAAATTAGAAACAATATCTGCATCTCTACCAAATGCTCTACTTCCTATTACTGTATTATTAGGATTACTTAAAATATCTAATACCGGTGCATAATCCATATTATAACCCATTAATTTTAATTCATTAGCTATTATTTCTCCAACTTCATAACACATTTCTTTATTATTATATGCTCCAATAAAAAGACTTGATGGTAGTTTTAAAAACTCATTTGGAGTTCTAGAAACTACTCCCCCCTCCTCATCAACAGATATAAATAAAGGTATCTTATTATTCATATTAGATAATTTTATATTATTTATAAGTTCTGTAACTCCATTTAAGCTTTCAACATTATTTCCAAATAATATTACTCCTCCTATATACGAAGTTTTAATTAAATCATTTATATTTTCATCAACACTAGTACCATTAAAGCCAACAATCATTAATTGGCCAATTTTCTCGTTTATACTCATACTATCAATTAATTCTTTAATCTCATCTCTCTGCGTCTTAATTTCTTCTTTTTTATTTATATCTTCTTGTAAATGTTCCTCTTCATTTCTCTTAGTATTATCCATGCATGCTATAAGAAGTATCAGCATAGTAAACAAAATTGCTGAAACTCCAATTTTCTTCTTCATACTTTTCCTTTCTTAGAATATATATTATTTCTATTTTATTATCATTTTTTCTGAATAAGAGAAAGCACTTCCCCTAACTATTTTTCTTTTATTAATTTTAATAATAACCGATATACTTAGTATTATAACCAAAATAATTAAAGCATATATCATAAACAACTCTTCTGGTAATGCATTTATAATAGGATCGGTACTAGGATCAAATATCCAATAATCATTATTAAATATAATCTTATGGAATAATGTAAAAGCCTTAGAAAAGTCTATTAAAATAGCTACTATTATAAATCCAAAAAAGCAAATCAAAATATTTGCACCTAAATTAAGATTATTAATAATATTTATTTTAAACTCTTTTTTATTTTCTATTTTACTAAAAACGATATAACCAGTAATAAACAGCAAAAAAATTATTGATATAATTATAAGAACTATAAAAATATCTTTAACTTCTTTAAAATGAATTTTTCCATATTCGCTCATAACAAAATTTGGTAAAACCAATTTTGAATCAAAAGGATTTTGTAGATAGTTAATAATCTTACTATAATTTAAAAATAAATCATTCGATGATATACCAGTTACAGAAACTAAATTATACTTTTCTATAATAATTTTATATATAAATTTCATATTTAATGCCATAATGGTTGAAATTGATATTATTGATATAGCTGTAAATATTCCCATAATAGTATTTACACTAAATTTTATTATATTACTTTTATTTAAATACCCTCTCATATCATCACCTCTCATCAATTATATCATATTCCACTTTACATTGTATTTTTATTTAATTATGTAATTATATGGTTTCAAAATGCACTATTCACTTTTTACAATAAAAAATGGCAAATTATAGATAAAATTCAATGTTTAATCTATAATTTACCATCAGTTTTATATCTTAAAAGTTATTATAATTTTTATGTATTATTTATATTATTATTTTATATTTTCTAAAAAACACTTATCTTTTTCTTTTTTATCTCTAGTATCAAATGGATTATTAATAAGCGCCTTACAATAAAGACTTGGATAATTTTTACTTAAATATTTCATATACTCAGCCCATTCGATTGTTAAATACTTATATACTGCCATTAAATCTTTTTCTATATGCATTATTTCATATCTTTCAATTTCATCACAATATCTTGTATCTAATTCTTCCTTTAAATGCATTATAGTCATTAACATTTCAGTAAATGTTTCGTGCTCTAATAAATTCCCATTTGAAATTAAATTAATAAGTAAATCCTTATTATCATCTAATTTATTTTTTATATCTCCTAAATTTATTTTATCAATATTTAGTTCATAATCATAATTTAAAATATCTTCGTGCAATTTAGAAAAAGATTGATCATTCCATGTATCAGAGTTTATAGTTCTATGATTAGCCATTACTCCATGTGCATCACCTTTAACTATATCTGATAACAACTTAGTTCCAAGCTCTGTATAAAATAATCCAATAAGCATATTAAGCTTTTCTAATAAATGCTCTTTCTCTCTTCTTTCTAATATCCTCTCAATTACAATTGTAGTTAAAAATACTTCTAAAGGTATAAATGCAATATCCGCAAATAAAAAAATCATCGTATGATGCACATCTTTAAAAATTACAACATGTAAGTAGTGTAGTAATATTGATAGTATTACAAGTCCAGATCCTATCAATATTGTTTCTTTTGTTCTTTTACTCAAATTTTATCCTCCATATACTACTAGTAAATTTATATAAGATATAGTATATCAGCTTGTTTATTAGTAGTAAAGTTATGTTATACGTTATCATAGAGACTGTATCTTTTTAGATACAGTCAACTCTTTATTTATTCAACACGTATTTTTTATTCTACTTTATTGTAACTCATCTTCATCATAATGATTTGATACAAATACATCTGAAGGATCAATTCCAAGTTCCTCACAAGCCTGACTCAAATTACATCCCATTTCATCCATATATTTAGCGACATATGCATTAACATCAATTTGTGAATAAACATTTTCCATACCAAATTCCTCCTAAAAATCACTTAATTATTATCTGTTTTGATAATTTTATTTTTGTGTATCAAAATAACTATTATTTCTAATACTGATTCTATTATATATAATGTTTTAAAAAAATATTCCCTTCTTACCACCTCCCTTTATTTAATATTTTAGGGTTAATCATATTTCTTAACCCTTATATATCAAGGCCTTTATGGCCAAGATTTTTTATATCACTCAGATTTTT
>NZ_JAASHD010000004.1:0-130080 GCF_019734375.1 Clostridium sp. K04 | reverse complement strand
CAATTATTTTTTTGAAAATATAGAAAAAGAGCTATCGCTAGCGGATTTTTTTACCCGCTATTGCGACAGCTCCTTTAAACATATAACACTAGCTTATCTTAAAACAATAATGTATTACTTAAATATGTTCCTAGCCTTTTTAACATAAATGGATTTTTATCAATACCATCAAATAATGCAATTATTTGATTTTTATTTAAATCCATATGACTTTCAAGTTCCTCTAACATATTATCCTCTTCATACTCTTTAACTAGATCCCTACCTATTTCCTTTACATTTTCAAAAAACTCTACTTTAGAAAATATTCCAATATCTCCATGCCTTCTTTTATTAGTTGTATTTAAAAATTTTTTTAATTTTTCAATAGTAAAATTTTTTTTCAAATCCTCTATAAAATCATAATCTTTTTTAATATCTGCTATTAATTCAAATTTATCAATATTTTCAGAATCCTGCATCAATTCAATAGTATCATAATAATCTAATGCATCTAAAAATATAGTATCTTCCGCTTTACCAAATACTTTGGTAATATATGTTGATGGTATTAATACATATTTAATGAAAGAAATTAATTCTTGTATGCATTTAAATGAATACCAGTTACAAAAGTAATCTCTACTATAGGAATTTACTAATGAAACTTTTAAAACATAAGCATCTGGTTTAAACTCCATATTTTCTTGATTTATCAAATAATTTTGCCAATAATAAATTAAATCATATTTTTTCAAGATTACCCCTCCCTAATACCATAGCTTATTAAATTAGCTTGTACATTAATGTTTTTGAATCAAAAACTTTTAATATATTAATCATTATGATTTATGTCTTTATTTTATCCATAATTTATATTTTTATTACAATTTATCAGTTAGCCTATAGCCCATCCCCCTAAAGCTTAATTATTCTTATATTCATCTATTGCATTTGAAACACACTCCATTAATTTCATTTGATATAATTTATCCGCTAACATTTTATCCTCATTATAATTACTCATAAATCCCATTTCTAATATAACTACAGGAACTGTAGACCAATTAAATCCAGTAATATCGCTTCTTTCAAAAATTCCATTTACTTTTATATTACTTTCTTGCAATTTATTCTTTAAAATTTGTGCATACCTATTACTATCTTCAAAAATTCCATTTGTATATTTTCCATCTTTAGCTGGAACTAAAATTACCGTACCTGTTTTTCCTCCATCATTTATGCTATCACAATGTATTCTTATTGTAATATCAGCTTTTGCATTATTTGCAATTTGTGCCCTTTCTGCATTGCTAATATTAACATCAGCTTTTTCCCTTGTCATAACAACTGTATAACCTTTTTGTAACAATAATTCCTTTAATATTAATGAAGCTTCTAAATTAATAACATGTTCAGGATTTTTTGTTGCTACTCCAGCAGTTCCTGAAGAAACTCTTGGCTTAGTATTACTTGAATTTGGAGCAACTGGTTCTCCTCTTGAATCACCCTTTCCTTGATGACCTGGATCTATACAAACTATGAAGTCATCTTCATTCTTTTTTATATTTGTATAAGCTTGCACTGAATTTATTAAAACTAAATTTATAAATAAAAACATTACAATAAACACTGATACTACTCTTTTAATCATTTTTTTCTCCTTTGTTTCATTAAAAATCAAAAGGCTAATACATAATTGTAGTTAGCCCTCTATTTTTATTAGACTTTTTATCTAGGATACATATTTATTAATAATAAAAATCCTGGAATCCATGCAGTTACAATACCATCAAATATTGATAAATATCCTACAAATTTTCCTAAGTCTTTCTTCAAAACTAACTCTATAAATCCAGTTAGCCATAATAAGCCCCATAATAACCAAATAAATACCCAATAAATATTACCCACAGTAAAATCTATAAATTTTAAAGTATTAGCATCAATAAATGCAAGTGGTATTGTATTTATTGCTACAAATAAACAATACCACCCATATAATCTTCCATCTAAATTAAATATGCTTCTTGCTGCAATATATAAATATGTAAATCCAAATAATAATCCTGTTCCAGCTGCAAAATAATTACCTTGTATAACTGCTACAATATTTAAAATAAATGATAGCATACCAGTAAATACATTGAATACAGCACTTGATTTAGCATCTACATTACAAAGCCTTCCTACTCCATTTAAAATAAGGACTACTCCTACGTAAATTAACACTACTCCTAACATAGTATTCCTCCTTTATTTTTTATTTATCTTCCTTTATTCATTCTTAGCTTCATAATTCTCTTTAAAGAACTCTTGATCTAATCCTTTTAATTGAACTTCTTCACTTACCTTTATTGTTTTAATCATATCTAAAACTTTAAATATTATAAATGTAACTAAAACAGAATATACTACAATTATTCCTGCTCCAAGAAGTTGAATTAAAAATTGATGTAATCCTGCACTTATTCCATTTACTCTAGGATCTGCAAATACTCCAATTAATAGTGTGCCTAATAATCCTCCTACGCCATGAACGCCCCAAACATCAAGTGCATCATCCCACATTTTTCTTTCGAACTCAACTGAAAAGAAACATACAATTGCACCTAAAGCTCCAATAATTATAGCACTTAAAGGAGTTACATACCCAGAAGCTGGTGTTATAGTGGCAAGCCCTGCAACAGCTCCAATTATTGATTCTAAGAAAGATGCTCTTTTAGAAATTAATGCATGTAAAATAAGCCATACTATCATTCCTGTTGCTGAAGCAACTCCTGTATTTGTAAATACAATAGCTGCTATATCTGCAGCTGCTACGGTACCACCTGCATTAAATCCATACCATCCAAATAGCAATAATGCTGCACCTATTGCTACCAATCCTAAATTAAATGGTCCCTTTTCATTTTTAACTTTTCTTTCACCTAATACATAAATCCCACCTAAACAACCAAAACCAGATGTTATATGTATAACTGCTCCTCCAGCAAAATCTACAAATCCTAATTTGCTTAAGAAACCACCTCCCCAAACCCAATGAGCTACAGGGAAATATATTAAAATCATCCAAATAATTAATATTTTAATCCATCCACTAACTGTTAATCTATTGGCAAATGCACCTATCATTAATGGTGCAGTAATAATTGCAAACATCATTTGATACATAAAGAAAAGTATAAATGGTATCGTTTCACTATACCTTAAGTCTATTTTAAACGTTATATTATTAAAGGCGAAAAATTGCAAAGGATTTCCTATAACTCCTCCAATATCATCCCCGAAGACAAGACTAAATCCTCCAAATATCCATAACAAAGCAACAATGCCAATTGCAATAAAAACTTGAAACATAATAGTTAAAGCATTTTTTCTCTCTACTAACCCACCATAAAAAAATGCTAATCCCGGCGTCATAATTAAAACAAGTGTTGTAGCCAATATCATAAAAGCAACATCACCATGAATGATCATAGAATCACTTCCTTAAATTTTCATTTGTTTAAACTTTAAATATAATTCCTATTAGTTTTTTCTAACAACTAAATCCTTAGAATCTAAAAATCTATTTCTTACATAATTATGACAACATCCTATTGTCTGTTCTATATGTTGAGTTAAATTTCCTAATACTCTAAGAACAAATCCATTAATCTCTAGTTTTGATATACCAAAATCTATAGGTAAATTTAATTTTGTAAGTTTCTCTCTTAAATCACTTATAACAGAATCATTAATTTCCTTATTAATAACAAGTAATGTTCCAAAATTTGAATACTCTTCAAAAAATCCTAATCTTGTTACATCATTTTCACGTGGATTAACAACTAAATTATCTAATAAAACAAGTTTGTTATTTACATAGATATTACTTTTTAATTGAACACCACTATAACTAAACTTATCTCCATCGGGAGACCATCCTGCAGTAATACCATCACTATAAATTAAAGTTGAACTTTCATCTAAATAAATATTATTTACCTGTTTATATATAGCATCTTTATATAAAATAACGCTATCTGTTATATATTCTAAAATGCTATTTACCCCTAAACTTATTTCTGTTTCTTGTTCAGTTTTAATTTTATTTATACATTTATAAACTTTTGTGGAAGCTTGAGTTGTTATTATTGCTCTAGCCTCATCTTTTAGTTTAAAAACATTCTTATATTTTTCTCCCTCAATATAGCCACCGCCAAGCTGTAAAAGATAAAATGTCGGTATATTTTCTCTATTCATTTTAATACTTCGAGATACTTTTACTAATCCTTCATAGTATTTTTTAGTTGCAACTGTTACACCATCTTTTTTTTCTAAAACCAACTCTATAAAACCTGAATATTCACTTTTATTCTTTGCTTCTTTAAACATATTATGCAATTCCTTCTAATAGGCAGTTTTTCTTTATCCAACTAATGACACTTTGTATTCCTTCATCAGTCTTAAGATTTGTAAAAATGAAACTATTTTCATCTCTAAAATCTAATGTATCTTTTCTCATTATATCTAAATTAGCTCCAACGTATGGTGCTAAATCAATCTTATTTATTATAAATAAGTCGCTCTTAATCATACCTTGCCCTGCTTTTCTTGGTATCTTTTCCCCTTGAGCAACATCAATTATATAAATTGAAAAATCAACTAAATCAGGACTAAATGTAGCAGCTAAATTATCTCCACCACTTTCTAGAAAAATAATATCCAAATCATTAAATCTATTTTTTAACTCTTCAAGTGCTTCAAAGTTCATAGAAGCATCCTCTCTTATTGCAGTATGAGGACAACCTCCTGTTTCAACTCCAATAACCCTATCTTCAGTCAAAACAGAATTCTTAACCATAAATTTAGCATCTTCTTTTGTATATATATCATTTGTTATAACTGCACAGCTATATTCATTATTCATAGCTCTTGTTAATCTTTCTATTAATAATGTCTTACCACTACCAACAGGCCCTCCTACTCCTATAACTACAGGTTTCATATAATCAACACCCTTTCTTAAAAAAAATTAGTAATATTTAGAATTGTGAGTATTTTTACTCACAATTCTAATAATTAAGAGTTATACTTTATATCGTAATCTTTAAGACATAAACAATCTAAATTCCATAATTTCATGCTTAATTTGGGATAATTCTAATCCTGGACTGTTAGCACCTAAATAATCATAATCTAAATTAGTAATAATATTATATAAATCTTCAAATTTTTCACTAAACTCTTTTAATAATATTTGACCATCCTTTTGTCCTAGAGGAATAGTTCTAACTGCATTACTAACCAGAGTAGATACTGTACTATACATATGATAAATTATAGCCTCTTTCACATTAAATCCTAGAGAATACATTAACATTCCAAATACTATTGCCGGATGCCCATAAACTTCTTTCTTTTTAATCTTTTCACTATACTCATTTAACAAATTAAAATCATATAAATCCATAAAAAGCTTTAACATTCTACTTGCGACTAATTTACTACCATTTCTACTTTCAATTGCAACACTCTGTACTGTAATACTATTATCTAAGTTCCAAATACTTTCTAAATCATCATTTTCTAAATTTTCGTATAAGATTCTTATAGCTAAACCATCACAATATATGAATTGCTCATTTAAAAATACCTTTAACCATTCTCTAAAAGTTTTAGTATCATAAACTTTTTTTAATCTTAAATAAGTTTCCATACCATAAGAATGATTAAATGATCCAATAGGAAAATTTGAATCGCATATTTGAATGACTTTTAATACATCCGAAATACTATTATTAATTGGCATGTGTATGAGTGTGCCCAAATTCTACGTGCCTAAATGCTTTCTTTAATTTTAAATTTTCTCTAGTATAATTAATGTTATCTCTTTTTAATTCACCTTCTACAAGTGAATCATATTGAATAATCATTTTTCCATCTTCAAATTGAGCTTGTAAATGCCTATTTCCAAGAGTATGTGCTATAACTCCCATTTGAGTTATATTATCAGGCTTAATTACTAATACATCATCACCTTTAATTTTTATAGCTATAATATTTTTCCCATCACGATAAAGTATATCTCCATCTTTTAACTCTGTATTTTCTTCTAATGCTATTCCATATTCATGATTATGATCAGAATTTACTCTTAAAATTCTTTTTACTGCTTCATCACTACTTATATAAATTTTTTCTAAATGTATATTTTCTAAATTATCTAATTCATTAATATTTCCTAATATTTTGTTAAAAATCATATAACCTACTCCTTTATATTAGAATAAGAAATATCTTTGAGCTAATGGTAATTCACTTGCAGGTTCACAAGTTATTAATTCACCATCAACAGTAACATCATAAGTTTGTGGATCTACCCTGATTTCTGGAGTAGCATCGTTAAGTTTCATATCTTTCTTAGTTAAATTTCTTATTCCTTCTACCGGCAATACCATCTTTTGTAATCCTAATTCTTCTTTAATTCCATGTTCATAAGCATATTTAGAAACAAAGGTAATACAAGTTGCACCTTTAGCTTTTCCAAATGCACCATAACAATCCCTATAAATAACTGGTTGGCATGTTGGAATAGATGCATTAGCATCCCCAATAATACCTCTCATAGCCATTCCACCTTTTATTATTAAATGTGGTTTTACTCCAAAGTAAGGTGGTTCCCAAAGCACTAAATCAGCTATCTTGCCAACTTCTACAGAACCAATATATTTAGACATTCCTTGTGCAATTGCTGGATTAATTGTGTATTTAGCAATATATCTTTTAACTCTATTATTATCGTTATATTCACTATCATTTTCTAAAGGTCCTCTTTGCACCTTCATCTTTGAAGCTGTTTGCCAAGTTCTTGTTACAACTTCTCCTATTCTTCCCATTGCTAATGTATCAGAACTCATGATACTAAAAATCCCCATATCTTGAAATACATCTTCAGCAGCTATTGTTTGATGTCTAATTCTTGAATCCGCAAAAGCTATATCTTCAGGAACTTTTGCATCTAAATGGTGGCAAACCATAAGCATATCTAAATGTTCTGCTATTGTATTAACAGTATATGGTTTTGTTGGGTTTGTAGATGCTGGTAATATATTTATTTGAGATGCGACCTTCATTAAATCTGGTGCGTGACCGCCTCCTGCTCCTTCTGTATGATATGTATGAATTACTCTTCCAGCAATAGCTTGAATTGTATGTTCTACAAATCCACCTTCATTTAAAGTATCACTATGTAATGCAACTTGTATATCATACTTTTCAGCAGTTTCTAAAGCATAATTAATTGCTGATCTTGTAGCTCCCCAATCTTCATGAACTTTAAGTCCAATTGCCCCTGCTTCTATTTGTTCAGCATTAACATCAATATTAGCTCCACTACCTTTTCCAAGCAAACCAACATTTACAGGCCAGCCCTCTGCTGATTGTAGCATTTTCTTTATATTCCAAGGTCCTGGAGTTGATGTAACTGCATTTGTACCATCTATAGGTCCAGTACCACCACCAACCAACGTAGTTATTCCATTTTCTAATGCTACTTCAGCACATCCTGGATGAATATAGTGTACATGAGTATCTATTCCTCCAGCAGTTAATATTCTTCCCTCTCCTGCTAATGCTTCAGTCCCAACCCCTACTATAAAGTCAACGTTATCCATTGTATCAGGATTTCCACCTTTACCAATAGCAAGAATTTTACCATCTTTAATTCCTACATCAGCCTTATAAATTCCTGTGTAGTCAACAATTGTTGCTCCTGTTATTATTAAATCTGCTAATTGTGGATTTTTACTAGTTTGTGTGGCATTTTGCCCCATACCATCTCTAAGTGTCTTCCCACCACCAAATTTGCATTCATTACCATATCCAGTATAATCTTTTTCAATTTTTATAAAAAGATCTGTATCTCCAAGTCTTATACTATCTCCTTCTGTAGGACCAAACAATTCTGCATATCTATGTCTATCTATATCAAAACTCATTACTTTTCACCGCTCCCTTTTGACATTCCATCTAAAAATCCATCACACATATTTCTAATACCATAAACTCTTCTATATCCACCTATATCAATCAAATTTATTTCCTTTTTATCTCCAGGTTCAAATCTCACTGCTGTTCCTGATGGAATATCTAACCTTTTTCCCCAAGCAGCTTTTCTATCAAAATCTAAAGCATCATTTACTTCATAAAAATGATAATGTGAACCTATTTGTACTGGTCTATCTCCAGTATTTACAACTTGTATTTTAATAGCTTCCTTACCTTCATTGTATTTAATATTACCTTCTTGTACTTTTATTTCACCTGGTACCATTTTTCATCCTCCTTTATTGGATTGGTTCATGTACTGTTACTAATTTTGTTCCATCTGGAAAAGTACATTCCACTTGAACAGTGTGAATCATTTCTGGAACACCTTCCATAACATCATCTCTAGATAATATTTTTGTTCCATAATCCATTAAATATTCAACTGTCTTTCCTTCTCTAGCCCCTTCTAGCATTTCATCTGTTATAATTGCCATAGCTTCGGGATAATTTAATTTTAACCCTTTGCTTTTTCTTTTAAGAGCAACATCTGCTGCAACAGCAATCATTAATTTTTCTTGTTCTCTAATTGTTAAATGCAAAATAAATTCCTCCTTGTTTTTATATAATAAATTTACTTTATTATAAATTTACTTTATTATATATTTTCCCCATTTCTTCATACTATTATTCATTAAAATTAACAACTCCATCTAAATTATAGTATGCTCCTACAACCTTAATTTTCCCTTGTTGTATAAGTGTTTTTATTGCTTCATCTTCTGAAATTTCTTGTACAACCCTATCTATATTTGTATGAATTGCATCATCAACTGTACCTTCTTTATTGATACTAGGAGTAATTTTTTCAACAAAAGACTCCATATTTCCAGTAACTTTTTCACCTTTAATAACCTCATTATATGTAGCTGTTACTGCTCCACAACTTTCATGCCCCATTACAACAACTAATGGAGTACTTAAATGCTCTACTGCATATTCAATTGAACCTAATGCCTCATCGTCAACTACATTTCCAGCAAGTCTTACATCAAAAATTTCTCCTAATCCAGCATTGAAGATGGTAGTTGGAGTAACTCTAGAATCTGAACACGATACAATAACTGCATAGGGATTTTGACCATCTTTTAATTCATTTCTTCTTTCTGAACTAATATTTCTTAATATAGATGTATCGCTAGAAAATCTAATATTCCCATCCTTCAACATTTGTAATGCCTCATCAGCTGATGAAGTTGTCGTATCGACTACTACAATTTCACTTTTATTTTCACTTGCACTATTATCTACTGTATTATTAGTTGTATTATCTCCACATCCAACTAAAATAAATGAACTAATAATTAAAGCTGCTATCAAATTCTTCTTCATATTCTTAACTCTCCTTAATAAATTTATATAATATAAATAGCAATATATTTAGTTGAATACTATGACTATAATATCAGCCAAATTTCAATAACATATTCATAAATTTTTACTTTTAATAGTAGTAAATTTAAAAATATAAAAGCTTTCCTATAAATATTACTTGCAACATTTATAGGAAAGCCTACTTAATTTTTTATTTATATACCTGGTACCAGAAAGCTTCAAATTAAAGATTTTATTGACAAAATTATTTATGACATAAAAGAAAAATGGTTGTAAGTAAATTAAAAAAATTTAACTTACAACCACTTTATTTTATAATTAACTCTACTGGGCAATGATCTGAGCCTAAAATTTCTGTATGTATCTTAGCACTTTCTAATCTATCCTTTAATGATTCTGATGTTATAAAATAATCAATTCTCCATCCAGCATTATTTTTTCTAGCATTAAATCTATATGACCACCATGAATAAATCCCTTTAGTATCTGGATAAAAATATCTAAACGTATCTATAAAACCAGCATTCAATAACTCCGTAAATTTTTCTCTTTCTTCATCAGTAAAACCAGCATTTTTTCTATTTGTTGTAGGATTTTTTAAATCTATTTCTTTATGAGCAACATTTAAATCACCACAAACTATTACAGGCTTAGTTTTTTCAAGATTCTTTAAATAATTTTTAAAATCTTCTTCCCATTTCATTCTGTAATCAAGTCTAGCTAAACCATTTTGAGAATTAGGAGTATAAACTGTTATCATATAAAAGTCTTCAAATTCTAAGGTTATTACTCTACCTTCTCTATCATGCTCTTCTATCCCTAATCCATAATATACTGAAATAGGTTCTTTTTTTGTAAATATAGCTGTTCCACTATATCCTTTTTTTTCTGCATAATTCCAGTATTGATGATATCCTTCAAGTTCTAAATTTATTTGCCCTTCTTGAAGTTTACTTTCTTGAATACAAAATATATCTGCATCTACTTCATTAAAGAAATCCAAAAACCCTTTTTGAACGCATGCTCTAATTCCATTTACATTCCATGATATTAATTTCATCTCTTCCTCCTATGCTTTTTCCATAAAAAATGTATCAAAATATCAATGATACTATTTAACAATTATATATAATCTACTTCAAATAACAAGTGACAAGTGAAAAGTTAAGAAGTTAATAAATTTTCCAAATTCAACTTAATATAAATTTATACCTCAACTTGAAACTTGTCACTTTAAACTTGTAACTAACTAAACCATTATATAGTTATATATTCATAAAGTATTTCAATACAACTTTTTATTTACTATTTAGTATATAAAGGGTATTTAGCACAAAGTGTTTTTACCCTTATTTTTAATTCTGATAAATCAGAATCTTTATTTTCAATTGCTTCGTTTATAATACTTGCAATTTCTTTCATTGCTTCTACATCAAATCCTCTAGTTGTAACAGCAGCTGTACCAATTCTTATACCTGATGTTACAAATGGGCTTCTTGTTTCATTTGGAACAGTATTTTTATTAACTGTTATTCCTATATTATCTAAAAGTATTTCCGCATCTTTACCAGTTATATTTTTATTAGTTAAATCTACTAGAATTAAATGATTATCTGTGCCATTAGATACTAATTTAAATCCATACTTAACTAGCTCTTCACCTAATACTTTGCAATTTAACACTACATTTTTCATATATGTTTTAAAACTTGGATCTAATGCTTCCTTAAAACAAACTGCTTTTGCAGCTATAACATGCATTAATGGACCACCTTGCATACCTGGGAATATATTTTTATCTAAATCCTTAGCATATTTTTCTTTACAAAGAATTAATCCTCCTCTAGGTCCTCTTAAAGTTTTATGAGTAGTAGAAGTAACAAAGTCAGCATATGGCACTGGTGAAGGATGTTCTCCAGCTGCAACTAATCCAGCAATATGAGCCATGTCAACCATAAAATATGCATTAACTTCATCACATATTTCTCTTAATTTTTTAAAATCAATAACTCTTGAATAAGCACTAGCCCCTGCAACAATCAGCTTTGGTTTATGCTTTAATGCTAAGTCTCTAACATTTTTATAATCAATTCTTTCAGTTTCACTATCCACTCCATAAGATACAAAGTTAAATAATTTTCCTGAGAAGTTTACTGGTGAACCATGAGTTAAATGCCCACCATGGCTTAAATCCATTCCAAGAACAGTATCCCCCGGCTTTAAAATTGTAAAATATACAGCCATATTTGCTTGTGAACCTGAATGTGGCTGAACATTTACATGTTCTGCTCCAAATAGTTCTTTAGCCCTATTTCTTGCAATTTCTTCAACCTGATCAACTACTCCACAGCCCCCATAGTAACGTTTTCCAGGATATCCTTCAGCATACTTATTAGTTAAATGAGATCCCATTGCCTCCATAACTGCTTTTGATGCAAAGTTTTCTGAAGCAATAAGCTCTATCCCTTCTTCTTGTCTCTTTAATTCTTTTTCCATTAACTCACAAATTTCTTTGTCTTCATTCTTTAAATTTACAAAATTCATTTAATCACCCCAATTATCTTTTTATAAAATTATAAATATAAATGATAAATTATTCAACTACTTTTTCATATTATTATACATTTATAATTTTTATTGTGGTATAATACATAAAAAATTATTAAAAATTGAGGTTTTGTATTATGAATGAAATACTTCAAGTAGCAATGCTTGCTGGACAAATGATATTAGAAAATGGTGGTGAAACCTATAGAGTTGAAGAAACCATTTGGAGAATTTGTAAAATTTACGGTGCAGAACAAGCCGAAAGTTTTGCAACTCCAACTGGAATTATGGCATCTATTTGTCATGGTGGCAAAATTTATTCATTAACTAGGAGGGTTTCCAAAAGAACTGTAGACTTAAACAAAATTGATAAAGTAAATGATTTATCTAGAAGCATAGCATCTAAAAATTTATCTGTTGACGATTTTAAAAATGAATTAAACAAAATTAATAAGGTTGAAGCTTATCCTCAAATGCTGATTATTATTTTTTCAGCATTTGGAGCTGGCTCATTTTCAGTATTATTTGGAGGTACTTTTAAAGATGTTTTTGCCGCCTTTTTAATTGGATTAGTAATAAAAACATTAACAATTAAATGGTCTGAAATAGGAATTAATGCTTTTTTCATTAATAGTATCTGTAGCGGAATAACTGCACTTCTTGCAATAATACTCTTTAAACTAGGAATAGCAAGTCAATTGAATCAAACTATAATTGGTGCTATAATGCTTCTAGTTCCAGGTTTAGCCATAACTAATGCTATTAGAGATACTATGTCAGGAGATTTACTATCTGGTGTTATAAGAGCTTCTGAAGCCTTTTTAGTTGCAATTGCTATTGCAGTTGGTACTGGTGCTGTTTTAAGTTTCTGGATGACTAATATTGGAGGTCTTTAATATGATTATTATAGCTACACTTGTTTCTTTCTTTGCAACATTTGGTTTTTGCATTGCTTTTAATATTAGAGGTAAAAAGATATTCTTTGCTGCACTTGGAGGTGCAATTAGTTGGTTTTTTTATTCATTACCTCTTCAACTTGGTGCTACAGAAATTACTTCACTTTTTATTTCTTCCGTAATTTTTAGTACATATAGTGAAGTACTTGCTAGAATTTTTAAAACACCTGTTACAACTTTCGTTGTATGTGCTTTAATTCCACTAGTTCCTGGTAGTGGTATGTATTATACCATGCGTGAAGCAATATCAGGTAATATTACTAAGTCATTAGAATTAGGTTTAAATACTTTTGCAAGTGCTGGAACATTAGCATTAGGAGTTTTATTTGTTTCTACATTAACACGATTAATATTTAGCGCTAAAAGAAAAAAGGAAAGAAAAAAATTTGCTCAAAAATAAAAATAATCTCAACAGATACTTGTTGAGATTATTTTTATTATATTATTTTTTTCCCTTTAATTTTTTATATACTTTAGCATTTGCAACTAAGTCCTTGAAATCTTCGGCCATTTCCATAAGAAGATTGCCTTTCATTTTAGCTTTACGAAGTTTTCTATTTGCTTTTTTCATCATCTTGCTTTTCATTAATGATTCCTCCTTAGTAACTATAAGTATATGTACTTACATATATTATTTTATTCAAAAAACTTTTTTTTATCCTTTGTTGAATTTTTCCTATATTAAAATAATTTATATACGTTTCTTTTATTTATATAAAACAAAGCTCCAACATATGTTGGAGCTTTGCTTTATATTATTCTTTATCTTCTGTTTTAATAATTAATCCTAATTCGTCAATTTGCTTTTGATCTACAACATTTGGTGCTTCACTTAAGTAGCAATATGCATTTTGATTTTTAGGGAATGCAATAACATCCTTAATGTTTTCAGTTCCAGCTAAGAACATTACCATTCTATCAAGACCAAATGCTAAACCTCCATGTGGTGGTGGTCCAAACTTAAATGCATCTATTAAGAATCCAAATCTTTCATATGCAGATTCTTCAGTAAATCCTAATGCTTTAAACATTCTTGTTTGAAGAGCAGAATCATGTATTCTTATTGATCCTCCACCTAATTCCTCACCATTTAATACTAAGTCATATGCCTTAGATCTTACAGCTCCAGGATTAGTTTCAAGCATATCTAAATCTTCATCCATTGGTGATGTAAATGGATGGTGAGCAGCATGATATCTATCTTCTTCTTCATTATATTCAAATAATGGGAATTCTGTAATCCATGTAAAATTAAACTCATTTTTATCTTTAATTAAATCAAATTGCTTAGCAAGTTCTAATCTTAATGCCCCTAAACTTTGGAATACTACAGAGTTTTTATCTGCAACTATAAGTATTGCATCTCCAGTTTCCGCTCCCATAGTATTGATTATCTTTTCAGTAACATCATCAGTTAAGAATTTAGCTATTGAAGATTTAACTCCATCTTCTTTGAGCTGAATCCATGCAAGACCTTTTGCTTTATATCCCTTAACAAAGTCTACTAACTTATCAAGAGGCTTTCTTCCAAGATCTGCACCATCCTTTAAGCATAAAGCTCTAACACTTCCTCCAACTTCTAAAGCAGATTTAAATACTACGAAGTCCATGTCCTTAACACAGTCAGTAATATCAGTAATTTCCATTCCAAATCTTAAATCTGGTTTATCTGAACCATATTTTTCCATAGCTTCTTTAAATGGCATTCTCTTAATTGGAAGCTTTACTTCATGACCTAAAACTTCTTTAAATACATGAGCTATTAAACCTTCATTTAATGCCATAATATCATCTTGCTCAACAAAGCTCATTTCTAAATCGATTTGAGTAAATTCTGGCTGTCTATTTGCTCTTAAATCTTCATCTCTAAAACATTTAGCAACTTGATAGTATTTATCAAATCCAGATACCATTAATAATTGCTTAAATATTTGTGGAGATTGTGGAAGTGCATAAAACATTCCTGGATAATTTCTAGATGGAACTAAGTAATCTCTAGCACCTTCTGGTGTACTCTTATTTAATATTGGAGTTTCTATTTCTAAGAAACCATTATTATCAAGATAATCTCTTACAGCTTTTGTAGTTCTGTTTCTTATCATAAAGATTTTTTGCATATCTGGTCTTCTAAGATCTAAATATCTATATTTTAATCTTATATTTTCAGCTGCATCTAATCCTTCTTTAATGTATATTGGTGGAGTTTCTGATTCTGATAAAACTTTAATACTTTCGCATTTTAATTCTACCATTCCAGTTTCCATAGAAGCATTTGGAGCTTCTCTTAAAACAACTTCCCCAGTTACAGCTACACAATATTCTGGTCTTACAGCTTTAGCTTTTTCAAAGCTTTCTGCATTAATTTCTTCACCAAAAACTATTTGCATAATTCCTGTTCTATCTCTAAGGTCTATAAATTGAAGACCTCCAAGTTTTCTATTTCTTTGAACCCATCCCATAAGAGTTATTTTTTCTCCTACGTTTACTTCTCTAGGTTCACCACACATCATGGTTCTTTTTAATCCATTTAAAGACTCACCCATTGGTAAACTTCCTCCTAACTATTTGATAGCATTAGCTATCTCTTGTATATTATCTAAACTTACTTCAAACTGTTCTCCATCGCTCATTCTCTTAAGCTTTATTGATTTATTTTGAAGTTCGTCATCACCTAAAATTGTAGTAAATGCAGCACCAATTTTATTGGCATATTTCATTTCTGCTTTTACACTTCTTCCCATATGATTTACTTCTGTCTTTATACCAGCTTCTCTTAACTTATTAGCTAAAGTAAAGGCTTCAAATTTAGCATCATCACCCCTAGCACCTATGTATAAATCAAAAAGAGTTTCATTTGGAATTTCTATTCCTTCTTTTTCTAAAATCATGATAAGTCTTTCTATCCCCATTCCAAAACCAACTGCTGGCATTTCTGGACCACCTAATTGTTCTATAAGCTTATCATATCTTCCACCACCACAAACAGTAAATTCATCATTTAAAATTTCAAATATTGTTTTAGTGTAATAATCTAATCCTCTTACTATTCCTGGATCAACTGTAAATGGAATATTTAATGCTGTTAAATACTTTTTAACTGAATCAAAGTGAGTATCACATTCTTCACACATATAATCAAGTATTATTGGAGCATTTTTAGTTATTTCATTACATTTTCTTTCTTTACAGTCTAATATTCTCATTGGATTCTTCTCGAATCTTGATTGACATAACGGACATAAATTATCGTAATTTTCTTTTAAATAATTCTTTAATGCTTCATTATAATTTGGTCTGCACTTTGGACATCCTAAATTGTTTATATTTAAGCTTAAGCTTTGAAGTCCTAAAGTTTTTAAAACTTGCATAGCTAAAGCAATTACTTCTGCATCCATAGATGGCTCTTTTGAACCATATACTTCTGTACCAAATTGATGGAATTGTCTAAATCTACCTTTTTGAACATTTTCATATCTAAAACATGGAGTTATATAATAAAGTTTTGTTGGTTGTGCTTCATTAAATAATCTACTTTCTATAAAAGCTCTTCCTGCTCCTGCTGTTCCTTCTGGCTTTAATGTAATACTTCTATTACCTTTGTCATTAAAAGTATACATTTCCTTTTGAACTATATCAGTAGTATCTCCAACACCTCTTGCAAACAATTCAGTGTGTTCAAACATAGGAGTTCTAATTTCTCTCATCCCATAATATTTTGCTACATCTCTAAATGTTTTCTCAACAAAATGCCATTTATACGCATCTTGTGGCAGCATATCCTTCGTTCCTTTTGGAGCTTGCATTTCCATTTAATTATTCCTCCTCTTTTAGGTAAAGGCTATCTAATAGCTTTATCTTACCTTCTATCATTTCTTCTATTCTACTTACGTATTCTCTAACATCTTTGATATTTGCAAATCTTTCTATTCTATTTTCATCTAAGAAAACAACCTTTGAAACTGCATCTGCACCTAAAGCAATAATAGTTTGCTTATCTTCTATCATTTCAATATTATAAATACATTCTGCACCTTTTCTAGAATAACCTAAGTTCTCCATATTTCCAACCATATTTTTTTGTCTGTACATATAATAAGGTTTTAATCCTAATTCATTAGCTAATTTTCTACTTTCTTCATACATTAAAGCTAATTCATTTTGCTTCTTAACTTGGATTCCTTTTTTAAGAACAAAGTTTTCATAAAGAATTGATGCTCTCTTTAAAGAAAGCCCATGAACAGTTAAACTATCAGGTTTAAGCTTTAATATTTCTTCTTTAGTATGAAGGACTTCCTTTATCCCTTCACCTGGAAGACCTATTATCATATCCATATTTATATCATTAAACCCCATACTTCTAGCTAAATTAAACTTTTCTATAACTTCATTTGAATTATGTCCTCTTCCTATCATTTTTAAAGTATCATCATTCATAGTTTGAGGATTAATACTAATTCTTGTAACATCATAATTTAACATAGTTTGTAGTTTTTCTCTTGTAATACTATCAGGTCTTCCACATTCAACAGTAAATTCTTTAACATTTTTATCTTTAACAAAAGCTTCGTAAGCTTCTTTCATAACAATTTCAAACTCTTCATTGTTTACTGCTGTCGGAGTACCACCTCCAAAGTATACAGATTCTATATTAAGCTTTCTATCATTAACATACTTTTTCATTGCTTTAATTTCTCTAATTAATGCTTCTAAGTATGGACTCACTAGCTTTTTATTCCCTATTATAGGATTTGCTGCAAAAGAACAATAAAAACATCTTGTAGGACAAAATGCCATACCAATATAAATTGCAATACTATTACTGTTTTTATTTACAAACTTCTCTTCCGCTTTAGCTATTTCTATGCATAACTTTGCCTTTTCTTCATTTGCTAAATGCTTAGTTTTAAAAATTTCAATAATTTCTTCTTCTGTTTTTCCTTCTTCTAAATATTTAAGAGCTATTTTAGAAGGTCTTATCCCAACTAAAATCCCCCAAGGATATTCTTCTTTTGTAATGTCTTTTAATGAAGAAAATACCAGTCTTTTAATGTCTTCTTTAATATTTTCAAATATTTTAGTTTCATTATAGTACTCGTTGCACTTAAACTCTACCTTATCTTCTAAAATATTAACAATATAATCTCCATCATCTAAAAATTTAATTTCATCTAATGGAAAATAAATATTAAACATCTGATATACATCATATCTGTATTTCATGTCATTTAATTTAATTTTTACTTCCATAATATCTCCTTTTGTTTAGAAAATCTCAAATTCATCTTGTAGGAATGGATTTCTTAATCTTTCATACCCTATATTGGAAGAGTCCATATGCCCTGGATAAACCTTTATATCATTATCTAAAACCATTAATTTTGTTTTAATTGATGTAATAAGCTCATTAAAATCTCCACCTATAAAATCACTTCTCCCTACTGACCCTTTAAATAAAGTATCACCTGTAAATAAAGCATCTTTATAAAGATAGCACATTCCACCCTTAGTATGCCCTGGTGTATGAATACATTTTATTACATCATCGCCAAATGGTAAAGTATCTCCATCTTTAACAATGTTATATTCCTTTGGAAGTTCACCAAAAACTGTTTTATCAGTTTCCATAAAATGAACTTCATTTTCATTCATATATATAGGAGCTTTAAACTTTTCAGCAACTTCATTTAAGGCTTCTACATGATCAAAATGCCCATGAGTTAAAAGAATATATTTTACATTACAATTTAACTCTTCAATATTTTTAATTAATATATTTCCGTGACCTCCTGGATCAACTATGCAAGCATCTTTACTCTTTTCATCTACTAAAACATAAATATTTTCTTCATATACTCCTAAAGGGTAAGTTTTTATTATCATAAATTCACCTCACAAATTATATTAACTTTACTTAAAAAGCTTTGCTACTATCAAGTAATATAGTCACTGGACCATCATTTTTAATATCAACTTGCATGTGTGCACCAAAAATTCCAGTTTCTATTTTTAATCCCGTTTCCTTCATCATTTCTATAAACTTATCATAAAAAATCTTAGCATCATCCCCGCCTAAAGCATTCATAAAATTTGGCCTTCTTCCTTTTCTTGCATCACCATATAACGTGAATTGAGATATTATAAGAAGTTCACCTTTTACATCCAACAAAGATAAATTCATTTTATCATTTTCATCTTCAAAAACTCTAAGATTTATTAGTTTATCTTTAATATATTTCATATCTTCTTCAGTATCTTCTTTTGAAATACCTATAAGTACATTAAAACCTTTGTTTATTTCACCTACAATAGATCCATCAACTTTTACATTAGAATATGTTACTCTTTGTACAACTGCTCTCATTATATATCAACCTCTAATTATTCATTCTATATACATCCATTACTCCAGGTAATTTTCTTATTTTTCTCATTAATTCTTTTAATTGATCTACAGTATCAATTTTAACTTTAATATTAATATAAGCTAAATTGCCCTTTGCACTTTTTGCATTTAAAGCATTAAGTGGTAATTTTGTATCCATAATAATATTCATAACATCAGAAAGTATACCTGATTTATCTTCAGTTTTAACTTGAATTTCTGCCATATAGGCAACACCTTTAGATATACCCCATGATACATCTACAACTTTTTGTGGATCCTCATTGATAAGAGTCTTAAGATTGCTACAGTCCTTTCTATGAATTGAAACCCCACGACCTTTAGTTATATACCCTAAAATATCATCACCAGGAACGGGATTACAACACTTTGCAAATCTAACCATTAAGTTATCTACACCTTTAACTGTAACACCATAATTATTTTCTTTTTTCTTTTTCCCATTTTTTTGAATATTTTCTTCAATAGCCTTATTTAATATTTCTTCCTTTTCATCTTTTGCTAAATTTTCTTCCTTAAGTTTAGCTATGAATGCTGAAGCTACTACTGCTCCAAGTCCAACTAAAGCATATAAATCATCCATACAATTAATATTATATCTCTTTATAAACTTATCGTAAGATTCACCTTTAGCAATATCAGCGTAATGAACTCCTTGCTTTTTAAGCTCTTTTTCAAATACTTCCTTACCTTTTGTGATATTTTCTTCCTTCTTAGCCTTTTTAAACCAAGCTCTAATTTTACTCTTAGCTTGATTACTCTTGGCAATATTAAGCCAATCCATGTTAGGACCTTTAGAACTATTTGATGTCAATATTTCAACTATTTGACCAGTTTTTAACTTATAATCAAGTGGAACTATTTTACCATTTACCTTTGCACCAACACATTTATTCCCTATATCAGTATGTATTCTGTAAGCAAAATCTATAGGTGTAGCTCCATTTGGTAAATCTATTACTACTCCCTTAGGTGTAAATAAGAAAATTTCATCTGTAAAAAGATTAATTTTAAATCCTTCCATAAACTCTTCCGCATCTGAAGTTTCTTTTTGCCATTCAAGCATATCTCTTAGCCATACTAACTTATTTTCAAATGATTTTTCTTTAGTATCAGAAGTATCACCTTCTTTATACTTCCAGTGAGCTGCTATACCATATTCAGCTGTTTTGTGCATTTCAAAAGTTCTAATTTGAATTTCAAATGTTTTACCTTGTGGTCCTATTACAGTAGTATGTAATGATTGATACATATTAGGCTTAGGCATTGCAATATAATCTTTAAATCTACCTGGAATAGGTTTATATATTGTATGAACTATCCCTAGTACTTCATAACAATCCTTTACTGAATTAACAAGTATTCTTATAGCAGTTAAGTCAAATATCTGTTCTATACTCTTATTTTTTGTAACCATTTTTCTATAAATGCTATAAAAATGCTTTGGACGCCCATCAATATCTGAATCAATTCCAGCTTCTTCAAGCTTATTATATAAATCATCAATAATTTGAGATATATATGTTTCTCTTTCTACTCTTTTTTCAGAAATTTGATGTACTAAATCATAATATTCTTCTTCATGTAGATATCTAAAACATAAATCCTCTAGTTCCCATTTAACCTTAGAAATACCTAATCTATGTGCAAGTGGAGCATATATATCTAACGTTTCCTTAGATATTCTTTTTTGTTTCTCCTTTGGCATATATTTTAATGTTCTCATATTATGTAATCTATCTGCTAATTTTATAATAATTACTCTAATATCATTAGCCATTGCCAAAAGCATTTTTCTAAAATTATCTGCTTGCTGTTCTTCCTTAGACTTATATTCCATTTTAGTTATTTTAGTTACACCACTAACTAAATTTGCCACTTCTTCACTAAATATTGTTTTGATATCATCATATGTATAATCAGTATCTTCTATAACATCATGGAGCAATCCTGCAACTATGGTACTAGTATCCATACCTAATTCTGCTAAGATGATAGCAACATCTACTGGATGAATTATGTATGGTTCTCCCGATTCTCTCTTTTGCTCCTTATGTGCTTCAAAAGCAAAGTTAAATGCCTTATTGACAACATTTAAATCTACATTAGTACAATTTTCTTTTATTTTTTGTATCAATACCTCAACCATTAGGATCCTCCCTTTATATATTCTAAAATAAAACATTTTATTATTTAATTCTAAAAAGAATTTAATAATAATCTACTATATTGAAATTAATTATATCCATTATTTATAAAATTTTATTTAAAATTTATGGCTGGTTAAATAAACCAGCCACCTTTACAGTAATTATATATTAAAATTTAAGGTATTTCAATAAGTTATATATCATATTGAACTAATGACATTACTTCATAACCCTTTAATTTTTCTCTTCCTTTTAAATCTGTAAGTTCAATAGCAAAATCTAAAGCTACAACTTCTCCACCAGCTTCTTCTACTAATCTTGTTACAGCTTCAATAGTTCCGCCAGTAGCAAGTAAATCATCAACTATAGCAACTCTTTGCCCTTTTTTAATTGCATCTTTATGAATTTCTAACACGTCAGTTCCGTACTCTAAATCATAGTTAACAGAAATTGTTTCAAAAGGCAATTTACCTTTCTTTCTAACTGGAATAAAACCTACCCCTAATGCATATGCAACTGGTACTCCAAATATAAATCCTCTTGCTTCAGGTCCTAATATAATATCAACATTTTTATCTTTTAAATGTTCAGCAATAGCATCTATTGAATACTTAAATGCTTCTCCATCTGATATTAAAGTTGTAATATCCTTAAAGCTGATACCTGGCTTTGGAAAGTTTTCCACTATTCTAATGCTTTTTTTTAGATCCATTACAAATCCTCCATATTCACTTATTCTTGTATTTATTATAGTCAAAAATTATTATATTTATATTATACATTTTCCTTAGACTTATTTAAATACTTAGTTATTTGTTCTGCTCTTTCTTTTCTATTTGTAATTAATAACTCTATAATAATTCTAGCATTATCCGTCATAGTAACAACATTAATAGTTGGTGTTATAACATCTATAATTTTATCTATACTTTCTTCATTTATGCTTATCATATTATAGGCTTCCATTATGGACCTTAAACCATAATTATTTGTATTAATTAAAAACTTCATTCCTTCTTTTATAATAACGAAGTTCTCACCCTTTTTAGGAGTCTTCGCCGACTTTTCACCTATTAAAATTAAATCCAAATACTTATTAATACTTTTAATATTATAATAAATTGCAATTGCTTGCATCAATTTAAAAGTTAATCCACTTATTGATAAATTTTTATATCTATATTGACATCCTTTTTGATTAGGATTTAAGTATATGTGATCATACTCATAATTTATGTCTCTATTTTCTATAACTATCAAATCTATACCAAGATTTTTACAAAGCTCTTCTTCTTCACTTGATTTTAAATCTATTCCTAAGGCTATAAGTAATTCTCCACCTAAAAAATGCACGTTATTAATTATATCCTTTGTAGTAATCTTCGATTTTACTGAAGAATCATCATGGACTACGTATTCAATATCTGCATTTAAATATTTCAAAACCAGTATAAGGGATGAAATAGCACATAATCCATCTACATTAGGTATCCCATAAACAACAATTTTTTTTCTATTATTAATTGCTGATACCATACGTTCTATTGCTTTATTCATATCTTTAAGTATAAAGGGATTATATCCACTTATGTAATTTGGACTATATATACTTTCCCAAAACTTACGCATGACAAACTCCTCCACATTAATAAGAAAACATTTATATTATAATGTAATTTTATCTATATTACAAATGTTTTCTTAAAAAGAATGGCATTTTATAAGATTTTTCTGATTTTTTTTAATTCTACCTAATTATTTGTTATATAAAAGCTTTTCATTCCTACATCTTGCTACTATTTTATGTCATTATATCATATATTTTGCATGTCCAAATTAATATTACTCTTCAAATTTTAATTTCTTTATAATTTAATTATATATTTAAATCTCATTATATATATTTATAAATTAATATTAATACTTTTAAAAATTATTTATCTCAAAAAAATAACTACTCAAATGAGCAGTTATTTTTGTATTATGCAGTCTTTACTGACTTTTTCTTATTCATTTTATTCTTTAATATTACCCAAATAGGTGAAGCAATAAATATTGATGAATAAGCTCCTGCTGCTATACCTATTAATAATGGGAATGAAAACTCTCTAACTGTAGGGACAAATACATTTACTGCACCAATAATAATTAATGTAGTTAATGATGTATTAATAGATCTAGCTAAAGTTTTATTAATACTTTTATTAGCGATTTCTGCTGGATTACTTCTTCTCATACTATGATTATTTTCTCTTATTCTATCGAATACAACTATAGTATCATTTATAGAATACCCTACAATAGTTAACATAGCTGCTATAAATGAGCTATTAACTGGAATATCAAATATTGCATACACAGATAAAGTTATTAATACATCATGTATTAAAGCTCCAATTGCAGCAACACCAAATGTAAATTCAAATCTAATTGCTATATAAACTAACATAGCTACGCATGCTACTAATACTGCAATTATCGCATTTCTACTAAGTTCTTTACCAACTGATGGCCCAATTTGAGTTTCAGAAACTAATGCTGAATCATCTAAAGTATACTTTTCTTTAAGAGCATCAAATAATTCTGCAGTTTTTGTTTCATCTAATTCAGTTGATTTAATTTCATATTGAGTACCTTCAACAGTTTTTGTTACTGCATCAGAAGCATACTCTTTTACTATATTATCAACTTCTACCTTATCAAAATTATCACCAAGCTCAACTACTAACTTAGTACCACCTTTAAAATCTATACCAAAGTTTAATCCTCTAGTACACATTAAAACTACACCAATTAATATAATTGCAAGGGATATTGAAAACCAAATTTTTGACTTTTCTACTATCTTAAACATATCTCATTACCCCCTCTTTACTCTAAACTGCCAATTAGACTTTAACATTCCCATGTTAACAGCCCATTTCATTAATGTCTTTGTTACAACTATAGCTGTAAACATACTTACTGCTATACCTATCATTAATGTAACAGCAAATCCTTTTACACTACCTGTACCCATAAAATAAAGTACTAATGCTGCAATAATAGTTGTTATATTAGAGTCAACGATTGATGACAATGCATTGCTAAATCCTTTTTCAACCGCAGATTTAACAGACATACCATTTTTTAACTCTTCTCTAACTCTTTCAAATATAAGTACATTTGCATCAACTGCCATACCAACTGTTAACAAGAAGGCTGCAATTCCTGGAAGTGTTAATGCAACATCAGCTTCAACAAATACTAATAATGTTAAGCATACATATAACGTTAATGCAATACATGCAATAACTCCTGGAATCCTATAATAAAGAATCATAAATAAAAATATAATTGCTATTCCTATAAGTCCAGCCTTAACTGCATTTGGAAGTGCTTCCGCACCTAATTGTGCTCCTACATTTTCAATTTGTATAGCTTTTACTGTTACTGGAAGAGCTCCTGCATTAATTAATCCTGCCAAATTCTTAGCTTCATCTATAGAACTACTTCCCTTGATAATAGCATTTCCACCAGTAATTACACTATCAACTGTTGGAGCAGAAATTTCTTCATCATCCATGTAAATATAAATCTTCTTATTAAGGTTGTTTTCAGTTGCTTCAGCAAACTTTTTTGTTCCTTCATCAGTTAACTTTAAAGTTACAACTGGAGCATTACTTGTAGAATCAAGCATAGTTCCTGCCTCTTCTACATCTGAACCACTTAACACTTCGTTTCCATCTTCATCTTTAAAAGTCAAATTACCAGTCTTAGATAAACTATCAACTAAATCTTTTGAATCGTATTCACCTGGAATTTCAACTCTTACCCTTCTGTCACCTTCCACTGTCACTGAAGTTTCAGCAACACCAAGCTTATTAACTCTTAAACCGATAAGTTGTCTTGTCTTTTCTAAGTCCTCTTTTGTTACATCTTCATCCTGTATCTCCATTAACACAGAAACTCCACCTTGTAGATCAAGCCCCTTAGTAATAGCTTTATTGAATGACTTAAATTCCCATCCTGCTATTTCAACGCCTCTAGCACCTGCAAAGGCAAATACAACTATAACAATTAAGGTAAGAATAAATAATATAGTACTTCTACCTTTTGTATGTCCTTTTTTCATGGTTTTCCCCCTTCTATTCTTTTTGTTTCAACATTAATTATATTATGTCTACTTTCCAATAGCAAGTAAGATTAGGATTTTCTCCATTTTTTACATATATTTTTTACGCTTCTTTCAGAAAAACTTCATTTACTATTTATATTATAGCATTAAAAAGCAAAATTATTCCTAATCTTGCTTTTCAATACACTTCAATATACTATTTTATACTATTTTTCATCAAACTTCATATTTCCTAATAAAGCTGCAAATGGATTATCCTCTATAGCTTCTTTTTCTGCTTCTTTCTTCATTTTAGCCATAATTCTTTGAGTTTCTCTCTTATCCACTTTTCCCTTTTTATCAAATCTCTTTTCAAAAGAAGATGCTTTTTCTCTAAAATTACAATTTGCCCCTGTGCAAACGTAAATTTTACCTTCTCCTTGCCCTCTAATTTCTAATTTTTTCTTACACTCAGGACATCTAGCATTTGTTAGCCTAGCAACATTTTCTCTATATCCACACTCTCTATCTTGACAAACATTCATTATTCCATTTTTACCTTTAACTTCTAAAAGATATTTGCCACAATTAGGACATTTTTTTCCTGTTTTATTATCATGTACGAATTTACTATTTCCGCCCTTAACATCTTCTACTAAAGCAATAGAATAATTTTTCATTTCCCTAATAAATCCATTCCAATCTCTTTTACCTTTTGCAATTTCATCTAATTGACTTTCCCACTTTGCAGTAAGTAAAGGTGTTTTTAATTCAGTTGGTACTAATTCAATAAGTTGCTTTCCTTTAGATGTAGGTACGATTTCTTTACCTTTCTTTTCAATAACAAATGAATTAAATAATTTTTCAATAATATCAGCTCTAGTTGCAACTGTTCCTAAGCCTCCAGTTTCCCCTAAAGTCTTATCTGCTTCTTTTCCTACATTTATATACTTATGAGGATTTTCCATTGCAGATAAAAGTGTACCTTCATTAAATCTTGCTGGAGGTTTAGTTTCTCCTTTATTTAAAGAAACATTTTCTACAACAAATTTATTCCCTTTACTTAATTTAGGCAATACTTGTTCTTTAATATCCTCTTCACTTGAGTCATCTTCCAATTTATCATAAAGCTTTTTCCAGCCTTTTGATAATATTACCTTTCCCTTAGCTATAAATTTTTCATTTTCAATTTTTCCTTCAATTGTAGTTTGTATATATTCAAAAGGTGGTAATAGTACACTTAAAAACCTTTTAACAACTAAATCATATATTTTTCTTTCTTCCGAACTTAAGTTAGAAAGATTAGGCTTTTCTTCAGTTGGAATAATTGCATGGTGATCACTAACCTTAGAATTATCTACAAAACCTTTATGAGCATTTATCTTTGTTTTTAATAAATCATCAGCAATACTTCTGTATTCACCAATTGCAACAGCTTTAAGTCTATCAGGAATAGTCGCTACTATGTCTGTAGTAACATATCTTGAATCTGTTCTTGGATAAGTCAATATTTTATGATTTTCATATAATCTTTGCATTATATTTAATGTTTGCTTTGCTGAATATCCAAAAATCTTATTAGCATCCCTTTGCAATTCGGTTAAATCATATAAAGCAGGTGCAAACTTCTTTTTATTTGTTGAAATAATATTTGCTATTTCACCTTCTGCTCCTTTTATTTTAGAAACAATTTTATTTGCAAAATCTTCATCAAATATTCTACCATTATTATCTTTATTTACCCACGCTAAACTATAACCTTTAGTTTTTGCATTTATCGTATAATATGGCTTAGGCTTAAAGTTTCTTATTTCCTCTTCTCTTTGAACTATCATTGCAAGTGTTGGAGATTGAACTCTCCCAGCAGATAATTGTGCATTATACTTACAAGTTAAAGCTCTTGTTACATTAAGTCCAACTAGCCAATCAGCTTCAGCTCTACAAACGGCTGCTCTATATAGATTTTCATATTCTTTACCATCTTTTAAATTTCTAAATCCATCTAAAATAGCTTTATCAGTTTGAGATGAAATCCATAATCTTTTAAGTGGCTTCTTAACCCCTGCTTTTTCAATAGTCCATCTAGCAACAAGTTCCCCTTCTCTTCCAGCATCTGTAGCAATTACTATTTCGCTAACATCATTTCTATTCATAAGTTTCTTAACTTCGTTGAATTGCTTTCCAGTTTTCTTTAATACTACTAACTTCATGTATTTTGGTAACATAGGAAGAGTTTCCATCTTCCATTCTTTATATTTATTATCATAACCTTCTGGATCCATAAGTCCAACTAAATGACCCATAGCCCAAGTTACAATATATTTACTTCCTTCTATATATGAACCCTTATTATTATTACATTTTAAAACCTTTGCTAAGTCTCTTCCTACTGATGGCTTTTCTGCCAATACTAACACTTTACTCATATTTGCTCCTTTTTCATTTGGAATTTTAACTAATTATATCATACTTTCCTAAAAACATATATTCTCTATAAAATCTTTCTAATCTTAGTTTCATAAATAAAGTAAGAACATATTCCTTTTAAAATACTAGATATACAAATACTAATCCAAATTCCACTTATCCCAAAAGGTTTAATTAATACTAGAGCAAGAGGAATTCTAAGACTTGTAAACACAATACTAATAGTTGCAGGAATATTAGGTTTTCCTATACCTGTAAACATTCCATTTGATATCATTTCAATAGCACTAAAAACTTGTGAAAAAGCTACTGCTTTTAAATAAGCTGATGCAATTAAAATTGTTGATTCATCACTTATAAATAACCTAATTAATGGCCTATTAAGCAATAAAAATACTCCTGCCATAACTATTGCATAACTTATTCCCACTACTAATGCACTTCTATATCCTTCCCTTATTCTGTTTGATTTTCCTGCTCCAAAATTTTGACCAGTAAAACTTGCAACAGCACCATTTAATCCTCCAATTATCATATAAGCGATAGACTCTATTTGAACTCCAATTTTTTGTGCAGCAATCGCTTCTGATCCAAACATCGCTATAATCTTAGCTAAGATAATATTTATAATTGTAAATAAAATTCTTTGAAATGCCATTGGAAAACCAAGCCTTATTATTTCTTTTATCTTTTCAAAATCAACCTTTAAATCATACCTATAATTAAGTATCCCATTTGTATTTATTCTAAATAAAATAAACATTATAACATTAGCTATTAAAGTACTAACCCCTGCACCAATGACACCAAAATTTAAAACATAGATACATACAGGATCAAGAATTATATTTAAAATAACTCCAACTCCATTTATCTTCAGAGCTAACTTATTATTACCAAAACTCCCCAATATTCTTGTATACATCATATTAAAAAAAGCAAAAAATAAAATAGGAGCATTTAAAGCTAAATAATAATAAGCATTACTTTCTACTTCACTATTATTCAAATTTAAAAATTCTATAAATCCTTTTCCTAAAAAGATTAGAATTAACCCAAAAACAGTACCAATAATTATATTTATTACTATTCCTGAATTTATATATTCCTTTATTTCATTCTCATTTTTTCTACCAATTGCATGTGCAACTTTAATTCCTGTTCCAATAACAACTAAAGAATTTAAAGCATTACCAATATTAATATACAAACTTGAAGAACCAATACTTGCTACAGCATTACTTCCAAGCCTTCCTACCCATATCATATCAATTAAATTATATGTAAATTGTAATAATGAACTACCCATTATAGGTAATGCTAGTGCAGCTATAACTGATATGACTTTTCCCCTAGTTAAGTCTATTTTTTTCATATTATCTCCATCCGCAAATCTTTCTCAAAATTTACTACTTTATAATAATCTCGTATTATAAAATTTTTCTTTTTAAATTTCGTTATTCTTAATCTTTTTTGCTAATTCTTTTACCTTTTCTTCTATTGCTTTAGCTACCTTTATAAACTCTTCATCACTTTTTCCCGTAGGATCTTCTAAGCCCCAATCTTCAATATGTTCTGCATATAGATATGGACATACAACATTACATCCCATTTTTATCACTATATCTACTTTAGGGATATCACTTAACAATTTAGACTTTTGTGTTTTATTCATGTCAACTTTATATAAATCTTTTATTATCTTAACTGCTTGCTGATTAATCATTGGTTTTGTTTCAGTTCCTGCTGAATAACATTCAAACTCTTCATTACCATAAATTTTTCCTAATGCTTCTGCCATTTGTGATCTACAAGAATTGTGAACACAAATAAAAGCTACTTTTTTCTTCATTCCAATCATCCTTTACTAATTTAATCTTATTTATTTTTAATATATTTTTAATATATTTTTTATTTAATTTTTACATTTTGAATTATCCACATTTTCGTTACTATGTACCTTCGTTAATATCTTCAATAAGCTAAATGCATATTCACAGCCCTCATTACTTATTGAATAATAAGTCCATTTACCTTCTTTTCTATTTTTAACTACTCCAGATTCACATAATATTTTCATATGATGTGATAAAGTGGATTGACTGATATTTATTTTTTTCAATAAATGACATGCGCATTTTTCTCCACTTTGAAGAATCTCAAGAATCATCAATCTATTTTCATCACAAAAAGCTTTAAATACCTTAGAATTGGCTTCATATTTATTCTCCATTACAACACCTCATATCTATTTTTTTCGATATGATGATTATATATATATACTAAAAATTTATCAATACATTTTATATTTAAATTCTATTATTCATAAATAATTATAAAATTGCTAACTTATTATTTTATTTGGAATGTTTTCCTTAAAATAGTATAATAAAGTATATTAAACAATCAAAGGAGGATGATTATGAAAAACCTAAATAAGTTACTTTTACTTTTATCATTAATTATAGTAATAATATTTTCATTAGGTTGCTCAAAAACAAGTAAATATAATGAAGCTTTTAATTCCTATGTTGAAAAATGGCTTAAAAGTGATTTTTCTGGAATGTATTCCATGTTAACAAAAGAATCTAAGGAATCAATTAATGAGGAAACCTTTGTTAATAGATATAAAACTATCTACTCGGCAATTAACTTAGACAATTTAGATATTTCCTTAAATAAGGATCTTGAAAAAAAAGATAATTACTATACTGCCTCATTTACTTTAAAAGCAACAACTATCGCTGGTGAGTTAAATTTAACAAATTTTGACGTAGATATTTATAAAGAAGAGGACAACTATCTAATTAATTGGGATGAAAGTTTGATTTTCCCTAATATGATAAAGGATGATAAAGTTTATGTTAGAACCACAAATCATTCTAGAGGTAAGATATTAGATAGAGATGGTAATATTTTAGCTGAAGATGGTACAATTTCAGTAGTTGGAATTCATCCATCTAAATTTAATAATGAAAATCGTAATTCTAAAATTACAGAACTAGCAAATACATTAGATATTAGTGAAGATACTATTATAAGCAAGTTAGATGCAAATACCGATCCTGAGCTTTTTGTTCCAATAGTTAGTATAACTACTACCGATGAAAAACTCCAAACTCTTACTAATAGAAATGAAGAAGGAATTCTTATTAATACTAAAACTTCAAGAGTTTACTATGGTGGAGAAGCATTCGGAAGATTAATTGGTTACGTTGGAGCAATTACTGCTGAAGAATTGGAAAATAAAAATGACTATAGTTATACTTCAACAAGTTTAATTGGTAAGGCTGGAATCGAATCTGTTTATGAAGATACTTTACGCGGTGAAGATGGAGCTGAAATTTACATTAAAAGAGGCTCTGATGAAATAAGTATATTAAAAAAAGAAGTTATTAATGGCGAAGATATTAAACTTACAATAGATTCAACTTTACAAAATAATTCCTATACACAGTTAAATGGAGAAAAAGGAGCTGTAACAGCTGTTGATCCTATTTCTGGTGAAGTTTTAGCTTTAGTAAGCTCTCCATCATATGATTCTAATATGTTTACAACTTATGTCACTAAAACTAAAGCTGCAGAAAGAGAAGCAAATAATTACACTGATACTGTAAATAGATTCAGTAAAACATATGCCCCTGGCTCTACTATGAAACTAATAACAGCTGCAATTGGCTTAAATACTGGAAAAATTAACCCTGATGAATCTATAGAAATTAATGGATTAACATGGCAAAAAGATTCAAGTTGGGGTAATTATAAAATAACTAGGGTAGAAAATGTTAGTCCAGTTTCATTAAGAGAAGCCGCTAAACACTCTGATAATATTTACTTTGCCCAAGCTGCATTAAAGATCGGTAGCGATGATTTAATTAGTGGTATAAAAGGATTTGGTATAGGTGAAGAAATGACTTTCGAATATCCAATGACTGATTCTAGTATTTCTAACGATGGAAGTTTAAATTCTGAAATTTTACTTGCTGATACAGGTTATGGTCAAGGTGAATTAATGGTTACTCCTTTAAATATGGCCTTAGCATATAGCGCTTTAGCTAACAATGGTAATATTATGACTCCTAGATTAGTTTTATCTGATAATAGTACTGCTTCTATTTGGAAAGAATCTGCTATTAAGCCTGAAAACCTTCAAACTTTAATTGAAGATTTTTCTGCTATGGTAAATGATGAAGATGGTCATGCATATGAAATGAAAATTGACGGATATAATATAGCTGCTAAAACTGGAACTGCTGAAATTAAATCATCTCAAGATGATACTAACGGAACTGAAAATGGATGGTTTGTTGCAGTAGATACTACTAGTTCAAAATTAGCTATTGCAACAATTATAGAAGATGTTAAAGATAGAGGTGGAAGTAGCATTCCAATTCCTATGGTTAAAAATATTATGGAAGAATATCTAAATAGATAGTAAAAAAATCTGTATCAAAGAAATATCTTGATACAGATTTTCTTTTTTATTACTATTTTTATAATATTAACATTCTTTATTATTTACACTTAAAATTAAATCTTTTATATTACAATTATCACTTATTTTTTAATTTATAATCTCCTCCTCAATACTGTTTCATTTATAATTTACATATATCATAAACTTCACTATATATAATTCCAATATACCCATTTTATTATTTACAGTTAAAATACTATTTAGTATAATTTTTTCAGTATCAACCCATATACCTTGTGGGAAACTATGAATAATCCTCAGATATTTTTTTCTAGAAAATAGGTGGTGAAAATTACTAATGAAAAATATTAATTTTTTTGTTTACGGAAGCTTAAGAGAAGGATTTTATAATTATAATAAGTTTTTAGCCGGAAAGATTTTTAAGAAAAAACAAGGAAAATTACATAATGTTAAATTATATCATATGCCCTATAAAGGTTATCCTGCAATAGTTCCAGGTGAAGATTATGTATTAGGTGAAATAATGGTCATTAATAAAGAGGATTATGATTCTACTATGAAGGCACTTGATAAAATGGAGGGCTTTATAAGTGAAGGAAATTCTGAAAATGAATACCATAAAATGCTTTTAGAAGTTGAAAATATTGAAAATAACCAAAATGAACTATGTTATGTATACTTTTATAATAAAGATAGGGATAAACTTTTTGATACTGAAGCAATCTACATTCCCAACGGAGATTGGAAAGACTATATGTTAAATAATTCAATTATTTAAATAGAACCATTTATATATAATAAGGAGATATTACTAAGAATATCTCCTTATCTTTAAATTAATATTTTTTATTTATAAAGCTAGTCCTTCCTTTAACATTACCTTAAATTCTTTCCAACTAACAAACTTTCCACCCATACTTTCTAAATGGTTTGTGTGCATTTGACAATCTAGAAAAATATATCCCTCTTCCTCAAGCTTTTTACAAATACTTATTAAAGCTACTTTAGACGCATTACTTTTCTTTGAAAACATACTTTCTCCAAAGAAACACTTTCCTATCTTAACACCATAAAGTCCTCCTACAAGTTCTTGATCTTTATATACCTCAACACTTGTGGCAAAACCTTTTTTATGTAAGTTGATATACGCTTCCATTATTTCATTAGTTATCCATGTTCCTTCTTTATTTTCCCTAAGTTCTTTACAGTTTTTTATTACCTCATTAAAATCTTTATCAAAAGTAACCTTAAACTCACCTTTATTAAACACTCTTTTCATTGATTTTGATATATTAATCTCACTTGGCTTTATTATAAATCTCGGCTTTGGACACCACCATAAAATTGGTTCACCTTCACTGTACCATGGAAAAATACCATTGCAATAAGCTAAGATAAGTCTTTCAAAACTTAAATCTCCACCTACTGCTAATAATCCATCTTCTTCTGCTAAATCAGGATTTGGAAACATTATTTCATCACTTAATTGATATACTGGCATATGTTCATCACTCTCTCTTAAATTTTATCAACTCTATTATCTTATTATATATCAATATTATTAAATAAAAAAAGTTAAAAATACACTTGTACTTCTAACCTTTTATCTAATATCAAAATATTATTAATCAATTTCTCTTTTCACTATTATATTTTTCTAAATTAATAACCCAAGCATTATCAATATATTCTTTAATAATATAACTAACTAAATTAATCCAACCATCACATTTATCTAAAATAATAGAATCACTACTTACAACGTAATTACTCTTTTCAAGTATAACATCAGGATTAATAACTATATCAACATTTACATTAACTTCCCACTTCTCAGCAGCTTCATAAATTGCAGCTTTAAGATTTCCTGAATTAGAAACAGGGGCATCTATATAAAAGTTAACACATTCTAATTCTAGACTTCTAAAAGCTTTTCCTAAGATTTCTAATACACCATATGTTTTATCAATTAATCTATAAGTACCTCTTAGTCCTGCTAAATCTCTTATAGCTCCATCCATACACTTTATTAATAATCCCTTAGATAATGCCACCTCAAGAGAAATAATAAAATTAAATGCATCTATATTAATAGTTTTTCCCTTTAAACTAGACACACTTATCTCCTTATCTCGTCTCACTTCTAAATCCTTGATTGAGCAACTTGCCCTTCTAATTGCCATGCGTTGTCTTGTTGAAAATTGATACCTTCCCCCTACAAAATCAATTATATTACTAATAGGATAATTTCTATTAAGCAACCAAACTACTTCTTCTTGTGCATGCCTTAATCTTTCTATCTCCTTACTTGAAAAAAATCTTTCATCTTTATCTTCCTTGCCTCTAATAGTTCTCTTTTTTATTTCTTCCATATTGTATTACCTTTCATATCTATTTTTAATAGTATACTACTTATATTTTATATTATTTTTCTTTATATTATAAAAAATCACTAAATATAAACTTCTATTATTTAGGTTAGACAAAAACTTGTACGTAAATTAAAATTAAATATAATAACAAAAACATCAATTTACATTTATGTGAAAATTGATGTTATATATAAGAAATAAATTTATACTTAAAAAATATAAGTCATATTTTGTGGTTCAAAATATGATAATCCATGTGATTTTGCCATTTCAGATATTATGTCATTTAAATATTCAGCATCTTCAAGCATACATCCAATTATTACAAATCCTTTTCCCTTAGCAATTTCAATATTAAGCTTTTTATCAATTAAATCTTCATAAAATTCATCTATTAAGCTTATATCTCCAACTAAAGAACTATCTCCTTCACATAACATTTCATATAAAACCTGTGCTCCAACTGCACTACTTACACTATCACTATTCCATACTGCACAATACCAATCCATTATTTTCTCCTTTGCTTATTAAAAATTCACTTAATACTAGGAATATTCATTACATTTAACTTTTCCTACTAATACACTTATTCCACTGTATTCTGAAATATTTTAATTTCAAAATTAAAATACCTAAAAAAATAAGAAGTAAAGAAACTTATACAAACTCCTAAAGAATTTCTATATCCCCCTTACTTCTTAAAGTAATTATCCTCTTATAACTTCAACCTTATATCCATCTGGATCAGTTACAAAGTAATAATGAGGTTTTTCTCCTGGAAGCCCCTTTAAATCAGTAACTTCATATCCCATTTCACTGTGCTTTTCTCTTAAAGACTCAATATTATCATGAGCTATAGCAATATGACTAAATCCATTTCCTAAATCATAAGGAACTTCTGGATTATAGTTATAAGTAAGCTCTACTTCATAACCACCTGGTACATCTGATAAATAAACTAATGTAAATTTATGCTCTGGAAAATCTTTTCTTCTCGTTTCTACAAGTCCTAAAGCATTCTTATAGAACTCTAGTGATTTTTCTAAATCCATTACTCTTATACAAGTATGTAACATTTTAATTGACATAATATACCTCCTAAATTAAACTTGTATAAATTATAGCATAAATTACTTTATTTTTCAGCCTCTAAAATAATCTTATGATTAACTAATTCCATCTCTTTAATTTTTGCTCTAATCGTTTTTCTTTGACTAAATATATTTTCTAAAAAAATTCCTTCTTCTCCAGGTATAATTTTATCTACTGACTCAAGTAATAATCTTTCTCTTCCCTCTCTATCAATTAAATAAACATTAGCCTCACACATATTATCTACCTCCATAATTTTTAACTATTTCAACTACATCTTCAATATAATGTGGTAGCGATTTATTTTCTATGCCTACAACTAGTACATTACATTTATTTAAAGGAATAAGTACCTTTTTTACAGAACTTTCTGCTATTGCTTCTGCCATCTTAGGTGTTAATTCACCTAAAAAAGAATTTGCACAAACTATTCCAACACTCCCTAATATCATATCTACTCTTGTAGAATTATAAACTATTGCATTTTCACCTGTGGCTCCCTCGTTAGCTCCAGCCTTTAACATCATTGATGTTGCTAAAGAATTGGTTCCAAGTGCTATTATTTCTAACTCCTCATTGCAAGTTCTCCTCAGCCTATCTACAATTGCCTTTCCTATTCCGCCACCTTGTCCATCAATAACTGCTATCTTCATAATCCCTCCCTATTTATTAACAAACTGCTTATTACCTCTCCCACAAATAGGACAATTTTGAATAGATAAAGGAATTTCTAGTCCACATGTATCAAGCAACTCACTATCTCTTAATATTTGCTTAGATGATCCATCAGCAATAATCTCCCCATTTTTTATTACTATAATTCTATTACATGTATCTAAAACCATATCTAAATCATGACTAGTAATTAATTTGGTATGTTCAAATTTATTAAGCATATTTATTAAGTTTCGCCTTGACTTAGGGTCCAAAGCTGATGTGGGTTCATCCATTATTAATATATCCGGTTTCATAGATAATACAGAAGCTATAGCTGCACATCTTTTCTCTCCACCAGATAATTTAAAAGGTGCTCTATCCTTTAAATGTGGAATTCCTACTAAATTTAATGCTTTCATAACTCTTCTTTCAACTTCGTCCTCTTGCAAATTATAGTTTCTTGGACCAAATGCCACATCATCATATACAGTTGTCATAAATAATTGATCATCTGGATCTTGAAATACCATACCTAACTTTTCTCTTATTTTACTTAATGTTTTTTTATTTAATTTCTCTTCCCCTACTATTATTTCACCATTTTTACTGGTTAATATACCCATTAAGAGCATAAGTAAAGTAGATTTTCCAGCCCCATTTGCTCCTATAATTCCAACAGATTCACCAGGCATTATATCAAAAGACATGTTTTTAATTGCTTCTTGTCCATCTGGATAAGAAAAAGTTAAATTTCTTACCTGTAGTTTATGATGAATCATTTATCCGATCACTCCTGAAAATAAATTTCCTATTAAAATAGGTATATTAAAATTTCTTGCTACTATGAAAAATAAACACCAAATAGTTAAATATAAATAATCTGATAATTTAATTTTTAAAGAAGCAGTACTATTATATTCTCCATTAAATCCTCTTAACTTCATTGCTTCATATACCCTTTGAGCTCTATCATAGGTACGTAAAAGCATCTGTCCTATAAAAGAGCCTAAATCTTTCATTTTAACTCCTTTTTGGCCTGGTGCTCTTAAATAGTATGCTTTCATCATTCTTGATGCTTCTTCAACTAAAACTGAAATATATCTATATGTTAATAAAATTTGCATTACAAATATCTTTGGTACTTTTATCATTCTTAATGCACAAGCTAAATTTTCCATTCCCGTAGTAGCTATAAGTAAAATACTTACTACAACTGTAAGCAAAATTTTTATAGATAAAGATAAGAAAGTTATCCATCCACTATTAATTATTATTCCTGCTACATTCATTGGAGTTTTATCATAAAATAAATTTATAACTCCTACTCCTAGTATAAATGGTGCTGCTATTAAAACTCTTTTTAATATTGGAGCTAATGGTATTTCTCCTAAAGAAGTAATAAGAATGGGATAAAATACAAAAGGTATTAATCCACTAATTTCATATTTATTAAATGATACTACACATATTAAATACAAAAATGTAGTTATTAATTTTACTAATGGATGAATACAATGAATTATTGTATCTTTCTTTGCTAAATCATCTAAGGTATTAATTTCGTAAATTGAGTTCATTATATTAGCCATTTATTATCAAACCTTTACTTAAAATTTAAAGGCAAGGCAAAGAATTTGCCTTGCCTAAAGCTTAATGAACATTAACTTTTTTTCTTTTTCCCTTTATAAACTTAACTCCAAACCCTATTAAAAGAGCTAGTCCTAATGTTAATGCTCCACCTATAATTCCCGAAATACTTGTCCCTACACTAACTGCTGGCCATTCTTCTTCATTATCACTTTGTGACTTAAAACTATAATCTGGAAGAAATGCAGTCTTTTCTTGAATATTTGATAATGTATCATGTACTCCTCCTGGCGAATCTAATTCTGTAGTTCCAGCGGTTTTCTCCATAGACCACTCTAATCCATCTGGATTAGCTGATGCAAACCAAGATAACATTCCTCCAACAATTAATACTGCAATTATTAATCCACCTAATACCCTTTTCATAGATATATTTCCATAAGCTTCTCCATCTGAAGATTTTTCTAAAATTTCTGGTCTTGCTTTCCATACAAAAGTTACTACTGCTGCAGTTACAAGCCCCTCAATAAATCCAATTGCAAGATGTATTGGTTGCATTAATAATACAAAGGTAGTAAATGGCAATTCAGTTTTTCCTGATAACAATGTTTCTAAAACAACACTAAATGCCCCTAGCTGAAGTCCTATTATAGATGCTAGAACTGAACCAGCAAATATTCTTTTTGTACTTATTCCTTTTCTATTAATAAACTTATAAATAAATGGATATGCAATAAAACATGCATAAAATCCCATATTAAAGACATTACATCCATAAGCTAGTAATCCACCATCAGCAAAGAAAAGCGCCTGAATGAGCAGTATAGCTGCCATTGTTAAAAATCCAGCATAAGGTCCTAATAAAATAGAAAGTAAAATTCCGCCTCCAATATGTCCGCTTGATCCTGTGCCTGGTATTGTAAAATTAATCATTTGAGCCGCAAAAACAAAAGCTCCCATTACACCCATTAATGGAATCTTTTTTTCATCCATATCACTATTTATTTTTTTTACACTATATGTAGCAACAGCTGCTGTTGCTACCAACATAGTTCCACCTACTGCCCCTGAAACTAAGGCATCTCCCATGTGCATAATATCTACTCCTTTATAAAAATATTTTTTATAGATAAGCTCTAATATTTAGCACCTTCATGGCCCTATTGTATAACTTTATTCTTTACTAAGTTAAACCTTCATGGTTTATATATTTACATTATATACCAGAAAATATTTTTTTAAAATAGTTTAATTATAAAAATAAATTGATTTCTATTATCAATAATACATATGCTTTATAGTAGAATTAATAAATATCTTAAAGTGTTTAGTTATGCTTTAAACAAATTAATACAACAATAATTGAAATAAAAATAATGCATATGATAAAAGTGCTTTATTACACTTTTTCATATGCATGTTTTTATAATAATTTATTGTAATTCATCACTTTGAACAATTTTTGTCTTAGCCTTCTTCTTCTGCTTAGGCTTTTTTTCATTTCTATTCTTTGCCAAACTATTTTCACCTCACTTAAATAAATTAACGTAATAAATAATTACATTAATTAGAGTGCTCTTATTTACGCAAAATAATACTGGCAATAATATCATTCTAAGCCAAAAATTAAGCTCCTTCAAGTTCAAATTCTCTTGTTACGTTTCTTACCCATTTACCTCCTAATACTCTTACAGCTGCAATAATTGATTTTATTACCTCATCACTTTTCACAATAAAAAATACTGCTTCAATTGGCCATTTTAATATAAATGCTACAATAAATCCGCAAGGTATAGCTACAAGCCATAAGAAAATAATATCATTTATTAAGACGAACTTTGCATCTCCTCCACCTCGTAGAACTCCCATCATTAATGTAACTCCAAAACTTTGAAATATAACTATAACTGACATAGATCCCATAATTTCAACTGCTATATTTTTAGTTACTTGAGATACATTATAAAAATCAACTACAATAGGCCTTATTAATAAAATTACGCCCCCTGCCATAATCCCCATTATTATACTAAGTACACCAACTGTTCGTGAATACTCTTTTGCTTTTTCATTCTTGCCTTCACCTATAGTATTACCTATAATTACCGCAGTTGCATTTGAAAGTCCAAATATAAATACAGTTACAAATTGAAATACTACATTACTTATACTATTAGCCGCTACAGTTTCAGTTCCAAGCCTTCCAAGTATAATAGAAATCATTGTTGACCCAGTTGACCATAAAAATTCATTAAATAATACTGGTGTACAATTTGTTAAAAAATCTTTAAAAATTATTTTATCTACTTTTAATAAATGTGAAGCCTTTAATAATATTTTATTTTCAAATTTAATCATAAAAATTAAAACTATACTAAATTCAGTTATTCTTGCTATAACCGTAGCTATTGCTGCTCCTTGAACACCTAATACTGGTGCACCAAAATTACCAAAAATTAATATATAATTAAAAAATGCATTAACAACTAATGATAAACTATATACAACTAATGAAATTTTAACTGTTTTTACTGAACGAAGCATCATTATTGTACAATTTGTTATTGCATAAAATATATATCCAACAGAAACTATTCTTAAATATGAAACTCCTTCCTCTATTACCCTTGTATCAGTAGTATATATTCTCATAAACTGACTCGGGAATACTATTGCTATAAAAATAAATATAGCTGCAATTATTAAGCAACCCCTATACATTATTGAAAGTATTTTATGTATTGTTTTTACATCTCCTCTTCCCCAATATTGTGATATCAAAATATTAGATCCCCCAGCTAGTCCAAATATTAATATCGTCAATATAAAGAATAAATTATTTCCAATTGATGCAGCTGATAATTGAACTTCTCCTAATGCTCCTAGCATCATAGTATCTACCATACTTACTGCAAACGTAATTAAATTTTGTATTGCAATTGGTAAAGCAATACTTAAAATTAGCTTATAAAATTTTTTTTCTTTGCTTATTAACATTATCTTATCCTCTCTTTTCTCTAATATAAAAGCTATAAGTTTATATATTTAATACTTTATGATAGAACATGGTTGTTTATATTTTCCATCTTTTTTTTAGTCCTATATACCTATACCATAATTAAATAAATTCTTCCATATATATTTATAATTTTTTATTTTTTATTTATAATAATCATATATAAAAAATATTTATTTCTTAATTCGAAGGGAGAAAAAATGGGGAATACTATAAAATTAACTACCTTAACTAAAACTTCTGGGTGTGCTGCAAAAATAGGTCCTGGAGTTTTAGATTCAGTATTAAAAAATCTACCTAAATTTGAAGATTCAAATCTTATAGTTGGTTTTGATAAAAAAGACGATGCTTGTGTATATAAAGTAAGTGAGGACAAAGCTCTTATTCAAACTGTTGATTTTTTTCCTCCTATGGTTGATGACCCATACATATTTGGACAAATTGCTGCTACTAATGCATTAAGTGATGTTTATGCTATGGGTGGTGATCCTGCAATTGCAATGAATCTATTATGCTTTCCATCTTGTTTAGATACATCAATAATGCATGATATTTTAGCTGGTGGATACAGTAAGGTATCTGAATCTGGTGCAGTTGTTAGTGGTGGTCATACTATTGCAGACCCTACTCCTAAATATGGACTTTGTGTAACTGGCTTTGCTCATCCTAATGAAATACTTACTAACAGCAATGCTAAAACTGGCGATGTCCTTGTTCTTACTAAACCTTTAGGCATAGGTATCTTAAATACAGCAACTAAAGCTGAATTACTATCTGCTGAAAAAATTAAAGAAGTAACTAATGTAATGACAACTTTAAATAAATATGCTAAGGATTCTTTAAAAAACTTAAGTGTTAATTCTTGTACAGATATAACTGGATTTAGCCTAATAGGTCATGGGTATGAAATGGCAAGTGGAAGTAATAAAACTATTGAGTTCTATTCTAATTCAATTCCTCTTCTTAATGATTCTTTAGAGTATGCTAGTATGGGAATTATTCCTGAAGGTATGTACAATAATTTAGAATATTTAAAAGATATTTTTAGATGTGATTCTTCTGTTACTCAAGAAATGCAAGATGTACTTTTAGATCCTCAAACTTCTGGTGGTCTTCTTTTATCAATGCCAGAAAAAGATGCTTTAGAGTTTATATCAAGAATGGAACTTAATAATCCTTGGACAAGAATTATTGGTACTGTTACTGATAAACAATCCCATTCAATAATAATAAAATAATATACAATTAAAAAGTCAGCATAACCTACTGTTTATTTTAGATAAACTGTACTAATTATGCTGACTCATTATTTAATATTATACGCTACATAATATAATTTAATAAATTTCACTAATCTTTTATAATTATATAGTTATTACTTTTGATACCTCTTTCATAACATTTGTTATATCATACATGTTGCTAACTTTTCCTACACTCAATTGTTCTTCTAAACCATAGAAATTAAGGCAAGCACCGCAAACTAACAGTTCTACCCCCTTAGCTTCCAAAACTTTCAAGTGTTCGATTGCTTGTTCATTTAGGGTTGGAACTTTTACTCCTCCATTCATAAATAAAATTGAACTTGGTAAATCTTCACCTTCAGAAATAGTATACAAGAACATCTTCATTAATGATTTACCTAACTCATCATCACCACTACCAATAGTTTCTTTGTTAACAAATACAGTCCAATTTCCTAATTCTTTTTTCCCTTCTAATTTATTCAAAATATCCTCACATTCTTCACATCCATTAGAAAAGTCAACTTTAAAATTATCTTTATCTTGTGTAATTTTTATTTCAAATCCTTGATTTTTTGCAAGTTTTTTTAAGTTTTCAACTGCAATTTTATTATCTACTTCAATTTCAAAAAAATTAACTCCAGACTCTATTTCCTTTTTAGCCATTATCACTGGTATTGGACAATTCTTTCCTTTAGCATCTATAAATTTTTTCATAACTTTCTCCCCACTCTTTCATTTATTTATTCTTATTACTCATATACATTATTGCTTCTAATACTCCTCCACCTATAGATCTTGCTTTATCAGAAATTGTAAAACAATGATCTTTTTCACATCGTGGATCAATATCTCCAGCCTTCATACCTTTAAATACTTCTATATTTTCTTGTAACATTCCTCTAACTATTCCATCAATTTGTGCTAAAACTTCTTCTTTATCTACATAAGCCACTACTTGACCTCTTTTAACAAAATCTCCAATTTTAACAACTGGCTTTATTTTACCATTTGCCGAAGCTCTTATAATTCTTTCTTTAGTATATCCACCAATATTCCCTGGAATTCCGGTATTAGGTATTGCACTCCCCTTTTCTATCACCTTTCCTAAATAATGACCTCTTTTAGTTTCAATTACTAAATCACAATCAATCTTTGCTTCAAATCCTGGCCCTACACCAATAACAATTGGTGCATCATCTATACTTGTCCCTAAATTTTTCTTTGCAATTATAGAATCTACAACTACATTTGGTTTTAACTTTGATACAATTTCTGCTTTTTCATCAATCATAACAGGTATATTACCTTGACTTATTACTTCATTTATCTCATCTATGCTATTAACTTTAATTCCTTTAATTCCTTCAATAATTGTTTCATTATCAAATATAGCTTGAGAAAAAGCTACTGTTCTTCTTACTGTTGTAGGATTTTCTATTTCTGTCATTACAACATCAAAACCACTTTTTTTTAATCTATATGCTATTCCGCTTGCTAAATCTCCTGCACCTTTAATAACTATTAGCATTTCTACACCTCATTAAATTCTTTATAACTTGTAATTATACTTTTTATATTATTCTGCTGCAAATATTCACATATCTCTTCTGCTAAATCTAATAATTCCTTGTTATCTACCTTATTAATTAATGCTCTATAAATAGCATTTTTGCATTCATGAACGCCTTTTTTTTGTCCCTTTTCACTACTTAATAAAATAGCTATATCTTTAGGTTTAATAACATAATTATCATTTTGCTTTAATATATTACAAACCTGCTGTGGTCTATGACATGTTTCTTTTATACTTTTATTTAACGAATCTATTCCTGCAACACCAACAACCATTGTAGTATTTTTCAAAATAACAGGTTCATGACTTGCTGGAGCTTTAAGCGGTAGCATTTTTGCACCATCAGCTTCAATTATTAAAAAATCACATAAGTTTATTAGTGCTTCAGCTATATCTTCACCAACACTTGAAATTTTATCATTCTTTTCTTTAATTCCTACTGTTACTAAATTATGTATTTTTAGTCTTTCAGTTATTTCTTTAACATCACCTTTAAAATCTATACAATCATTCGGCATATGCATATGTGTCGTAGTTGTAACTAAAACCTTTTTACCTAAATTACTTAACTCTCTTGCCAATGTATAAACAGAGGTTGTTTTTCCACCACCTCCAACAAAAGATATAATATTTTTTTCTTTTAAATCTATCCCTAAAGCTTTATATAAATATTTTTCTTCACTTATTGAACTATTTTTATAACCATAAATTTTCATATTAATTCCTTATATTTTAATTTACATCATAATTTATTGTAATATTTTTAATTATTCGTAATATTATATTTTCATATTTATTATACAAAGTTTTATTTGTTTTATAAACACTTAATAACAATTTTATCTTTATTTTAATTCGTCAATTTACGAATATTTATTTTTATTTAAAATACATTATTCATGAATAAAATATTTAGAAGTCATATTAAATCCAACAATAATTAAATTAAATACATAAATATTATTATTTCAATATAAATAAAAGTCACCAAATTTGGTGACTTTTATTTATTCCTCATATAAGTTATCTTCAATTATTTTATTAGCCAAAATTCCTATATTTACCTCTCTTGTATCCATATAAACATCAATAATTCTATCTACTAAAGTTACTTCAACATATTCAATATCTTTTCCATCTTCGTCTTTATAAGTAATTATGTCATATGTTATTATATCTTCTTTTAGCTTTTTTTTACTTATCATTTGCTTCTCCTTACTTATATTATTTCTAATAATTCATCAAAAGATTCTATTGAATTAAAAAATTCATATACGTTTCCAAATCCATACTTTGCAAAGATAAATGGAACATTTGCTAATTTAGCTGCATTTGCATCTCCTTGGGTATCACCTACATAAACAGGATTTTTTAAATTATTTCTTTCAACTATTAACTTAATATTTTCGCCTTTAGGTAATCCAGTTCTTCCTGGACATTCATAATCAATAAAATACTTGTCTAATTTATGTGCTTTAAAAAAACATTCTATATAACCATCTTGGCAATTACTCACTATAAATAATTTATGATTTTTTGATAATTCTTTTAATGTATCTTCTAATTTATCATATAGTGTTGCACCATATTCACCTAAATATTCATTTTCATATTCACAACATTCTTTTATTACTTGCATTTGCTTTTTAGGATCTAACTCTGGTAATAAAATACTTGCTATCTCATCTAATAATTTTCCCATACATGGTTTTAAATCTTCAACAGTTACTTCTTTGCGATTTAAATTGTATTTTGCAATTACACTTGTCCAAGTTTTTGCTACTTCAGCAGTTGAATCCCATAATGTTCCGTCTAAATCAAATATTATTCCATCAAACTTCATTTTATCCTCCTAGTATATCTTTTTAATTATTATATCATCTTTTCATCCTATTATCATTATTAGTTATGTTTATATAAATTTAATTAAGTAAATTAGATTTATCATTTAAATATGTAACATATATAAACGTAAATTAATAAGATATATTATAGCAAAGGAGGTAAACTTATGAAAAAGAATAAAAATACACTCTTACATGCATTAATTAAATGTTGGAGTCAAATATCTATTAGTGATAAATCGTTAATAATTATAATGTTTATTCTTTTACTTCAATGTGTTTATAATTTATTTATGCCTGAACCTACAACAAATAATGGAATTTCTATTAGCGTTATCGTACGTACTAGTGTTGCTTCTATTTTTGGTTATTTTTTAAGCGAAAATTTTTTAAAACATGAAGTTATAAAGAGTAATGACTCTAACTCTCCAATAATTGTTACAGTAAATGATGATGATAAAGAAGTTAAAGAAGAAACTCTAAAAAGTGATGATAAAAATTATATGGTTGAAAGTAAAAATAAATCTAATAACATTACAAATGATTTAAAATACTACATTTGTAATAAATCTTTGCAAGTTATAGTTGCTTTATCAGTTTGTGTAATTGCTTTATTCTCACTAATTATCGGATATGATTTCAACCTAATTCCTGAGGAAGCCACTCCATCTATAATACAGTTTAGAGATTTAATAAGTAGCTGCGTAGGTTTTTTATTGGGATGTTCAAGAACTAACTCCAATAAAAATTCATCAAAGAAATAAATAAAAAGCCACAACATATTTTTAATACATTGTGGCTAGTTATTAAGATATTCTAATTACTATAACTCTTACTTATATTCATACTACATACTTATATATTAAAATATTCTATAAATAATATTCAATCCTTTAAACTTACGAAGTTTAATTTCTACAACTTTATAACGTCCTAATATTTTACCATTCACCCATTAGTTTCCTATAAAGCCCAGCATAATCTTGTGCTGAATTTCCCCACGAGTAATCTTTTTCCATTCCTCTAAATGCTATACCATTCCATTTATCTCTATTATTAAAATATATATGTTTAGCATAATTAATTGTATTAAGCATTTCATGGGCATTATAATTTGCAAATGAGAAGCCTGTACCACAATCAGAATATATATTAAATGGTTCAACAGTATCTCTTAAACCACCTGTTTCTCTAACTATAGGAACGGTTCCATATCTTAATGATATAAGTTGTGTTAAACCACAAGGTTCAAATCTTGACGGAACAAGCATTGCATCAGCTGCTGCATATATTTTATGAGCTCTGTTATTTGAAAAATAAATATTTCCTGATACCTTTCCTTTTAACTTCCATTCATAATATCTAAACATATCTTCATAACCTTTATCCCCAGTTCCAAGTACTACTAATTGAGTGTGATCATCTACAATTTCTTCTATTACTCTAGCAATTAAGTCTACACCCTTTTGGTCAGTCAATCTTGATATAATTCCTATCATAAATTTATTATCATTTTGTTCTAATCCTAATTCATGCTGTAAACCTCTTTTATTATATAATTTATTTTCTATAAAGCTGTATTTATTATATTTACTGAATATTTCATTATCCGTTTCAGGATTATACTCATTATAATCAATACCATTTAATATACCATAAAGATCACCTGATTTTTGACGTACCACTCCATCAAGTCCTTCACCATAGTAATCATTTTGTATTTCATTTTTATAACTATTACTTACAGTAGTTATATAATTTGCGTAAACCATTCCACCCTTTAACATATTAGCATCTTTATTATACTCCATATCAGTAGGTCTAAACACATAATCCGGGAAATTGGTAATCTTTTGAAGTGTCTTAATATCCCAGATTCCTTGGAATCTTAAATTATGGATTGTCATTATAGTTTTTATATTATCGTAGAAATGATTATCTCTAAAAATTGTGTGCAAATACACAGGTAATACACCTGTTTGCCAATCATGACAATGTATTATATCTGGTTTGAAATTTATACTTGGTAAAATTGATAAAGCTGCCTTACTAAAGAAGCAGAATTTTTCAATATCAAATCTAGTATCTCCATATGGAGTATTCCCTCCGAAATAACGTTGATTATCGATAAAATAAAATGTAATTCCATCATATTGGGTTGTCAATACACCAACATATTCACTACCTGAAACTTGTCCTAAATCCATATAAAAATGTGTAATATATTTAAAATCACTTCTGTACTCCCATGGTATACATGTATAGTTTGGTATCACAACTCTTACATCAAACTCTTCTTTTGGAAATGATTTTGGAAGTGATCCTACAACATCTGCCAATCCACCTGTTTTAATAAATGGTACACTTTCAGAAGCGACAAATAATATTTTTTTCATCTTAAAATTCCTCCTGTTTTTAAACTGTGCTATCCTATTTTATAATTATAATTTTATGTTATTTAAATTAAATATTAATTTTTTTCTTAAATTCTAATAATATTTTACCACATTTCCATATTTTTGAAATAGTTTATTGCTATATTTGCGAATAATTTTTCTGTAAACCTTTCTAAATAACATTTTACTTCCTTTTTTTTATATTTTTTTAATTATTTGTTAATATTTTACTGTTAAATAAATCATTTTTGTATTAATATATATTATATGGTATAATTATATTAGAAATAATTATATTTCAATACTTTACAGTAAAAGGGATGGGATTATTATGAAAAATAATGCATATGAAATAATGAAAGAAATGTGGGCAATTGATGAAGAAATTCAAAAACTTACATCTGATTTGAAGAAAACAGCTCAAATTACAGAGAGAGAAGTATTAGAACGACGTATAGATTCATTATATGCTGAATTTTTAAAATATAAACATTTACTACAAGATATACAAGTTACAGGTTTATAATAAAAAAGTACCAAACAACTTCGTTTGGTACTTTTTTATTATGCTATTTTATCTATTGAATCTTTATTTCTTCCATATCTTTTCTCGTATTTAGAAATTAAGAAGAAAGCAATTAATCCAAATACTATTGGTCCAGCTAATTGGAATCCTGTAGAAACATAATCTTTAGTTTCAATTGCTGGTTGTAATATAGTAAATATATTAGCAAATCCAACAGTACAAGTTACTATTATAGCCCATATTGTTGCAACTGTTTTACTTTTAAAGAAAATGAAAGGTTTATCTATACTATCATTTTTTTTGAAATAAATAAATGCAATTGCTAAGAACATTGTTGGTATTGTCATTGCCACATTTCCCATAAGTATTAAATAATCTAAGAAGCTAGAAGATTTTCCGCCTGTTATTACAGCAATTATAATAATAGCCACAACTGCGATACATTGCATCCACATTGCATTTACAGGCATACCGTTATCATTTATTGCGGTCCATTTTTCTGGCCATATTTCCTTTGGTGTACCTTCTATTAATTGTTTTAATGGTGAATAAATTAGTGTAAAGAATGCACCTAATAATGCTAAGAACATTGCCAATCCAATATATCTTGCAAACCAAGTCCCCATTATTTCAATTCCATGTGGAGATAATCCAAATACCTCTCCAAGCTTAACTCCTAAGTTTTTAATAACCACATATGATACATTTGCCATTCTTACATCAGGATTTGAAAGTACTTCTTGCCAATTAGTGAATAAACCAACCATTAATATTGCTAAAGAATACCCTACCCCAATTACTATTGCTGAAATTTTAATTCCTTTTGGGAATGTTTTATTAGCATTTTCAGTTTGGTCAACAAGTCCACCAACTGCTTCTAATCCTCCATACGCAAATATAGCAAATACTAGAAATCCTAATACGGCTAAAACAGTTCCATAAGCTGGATTAGGTGAATGTACAAACTCTGATAGCTTTAGTGGCTGTGCTGCTTTAAAACCGTTAGCAAAAAATACAATTAATGAACCAACTATTAATAATACATTTGCACTTGTTACAAATATACCTCCAATTGATGCAACTTTTGAAATACTATTCAAACCTTTTGATGATAAGAATGTAATTAATATAACAAAAATTGCTCCTAAAATACCTAATGTTTGTGAAGAAGTAAATCCAAATAGTGACCAAGTAGATGTTTTATCAGTTCCAAATATTAAATTAGAAAGTGGAACCCATATAGATGATGATACACTAACCATCCAAACTATATATGATGCAAACCACATAAATGTACCAATAAATGCAAATTTTCTACCAATAGACTTTTGCATCCAAACGTAAATACCACCTTTTTCTTCTTTAAATGCTGCTCCAAATTCAGCCATCATAAATGCATATGGAATAAAGAAGCATATCGCACCAAAAATATACCATGGAATTGCTGAATATCCCATAAGGAAAAAAGCCCTTGGAATATTATTAAATCCAAATACTGATGTAAAAATCATAAGTATTAATGCAATTAAAGTTAATTTTCCTTTATTATTACTCATAATATTTCCTCCTTAGTTTAAAAAAGCTATTTTTTCATATTATAGCTTTTTTTATCGAATTTGATTTCAAAATATATACTATCATAATAAAACTATTATTTCTACTTTACCTTTTTCACAAAATAGTATATTTTATATAATATAATTAAACTTATATTATTTTATACTTATTTTATTTAAATATTATTTAATATAAATATATAAATTTTATCATATTATCACTTCACTTTATTATACTAAACTGTTAAATTGTTAAACTGCTTTTTTTTTTTAAACTTTTCTATTCATTTATTATAATTTCATTTTTTTATATAAATTAAACATTTAATTTTAATTTAAACATTATTTCTTTCTTATATTATTGAAGTTTAACTTAAAAATAAATATACTTTAATTATAAATACAATTACTTTAATTATACGATAAAGGAGAATTTTATGAATTACTTATCTGATTTGCATACTCATACTATAGTGAGCGGCCATGCATACACAACTCTTATGGAGAATATTAACTTTTGTTCACAAAAAGGCATTAAAATTTTAGGTACATCAGAACATGCTCCTACTATGCCCGGGGCTCCACATTACTGGTACTTTGGTAATCTAAAGGTTCTTCCAAGAATAATAAATGGAGTCATAATTTTAAAAGGGTGTGAAGCAAATATTTTAGATGTTGATGGTAATCTTGACATGCCTAGTGATGCTATAAAGAACTTAGATTATATGATTGCTTCTTTTCACGAACCTGTATTTGAGCCAAAATCTTTAGAAGAAAATACTATGGCTATTTTAAATACAATGGATAAATATGAAAAAGTTGAAATATTAGGTCATCTAGGAAACCCAAATTATAAACTTGATTATGATGCAATTGTAAAAAAAGCCAAAGAAAAGGATATTATGATTGAGATTAATAACAGTTCTTTATCTGGCTCGTCAAGAATTGGAAGTGATGTTAACTGTGAAAAAGTTGCACGTCTTTGTAAAGAACATGGGACTAAAGTTATTTTAACTTCTGATGCTCATATTAATTTAAGAATTGGTGATTTTTCTAATGGAATTGAATTATTTGAAAAAATAGAAATGCCTAAAGAGTTAATCATGAATGATCCTGAAAAATTAATTTCTCACCTTAAAAATAAAGGAAGATTACAAGATTTATAACAAAATACTATTTCAATAAAAAACGATATTTACTTTATGAATATTATAATTTACATTAAAAATTAAATTATAATATTCATTATGGTAAATATCATTTTTTGAATTCTTTTTAAGTTAGAACTTTCCAATTTAACTTGAAATCAGTATTTGCTTTTTTGCATCATTATATTAACTTTTCTTTATATTATTATTTTATTTCAATACCATAAATACTCCCAGCACGTGTTGCTATTACTATTGTATCTTCATATATTGCTGGTGATGCTTCTATATTGGCATCTAAAGTTAAACTATTTAATATTTCTCCATTTTTACCATCTATTAAAAACATATTTCCTATAGAATCACATTGAATTATATAAGCATTTCCATTTTTATCGTAAAAATCAACAGGTGATGACCACAAATAATTATCCACTTTAGTTTCCCATTGTATTTCACCTGTACTTTTATTTATTGAAATAATAGCTCCACTATTAAATCCATCATATCTAGCCAATGAGAATATCACTGAATCTGATATATTATTTTTCCCTATAACATTAGTAGCTAATACTCCTCCATTAGTTGCATCTGTTCCAACTACTGATTGACAAGAGAACTCATTCTTCCAAACCACTTCCCCTGTTAATCCATTTATTTTTCTAATTGTTGATATTCCACTTATCCCTTGATGATCTACCTCATCCCCTACATATAAATAAGGAACTCCTTCTTCAGCTTCAATTGTGATTGAAGCATCTATATCATCTAATCCTTCTATAACCCATATAGGTTCCATCTTCCTTAAATCTATACATTGAATATCTCCATTATTATCTGCAAAATATAATAAATTTGCATATGCTGCTACGCTATTTTCAATTCCTAGCCTACCATAACCTTCTCCAGTATAATATCTATATTTTAAGATTTCTGGATTTACTGACACAGTATTAGTATACTTATCATAATCAGTATTTAATTTTGTAATATATAAAATTCCATTTTCTCCACCTTCAATTACTATATCCCCATCAGAGTATATTAATGCTGAAGAATCGAAAGCTGGCCATCCTCTATATGCATATTCATCATATCCATTAATTTCATATAAACTACTTCCATCTATTAAGCTATAAATATTAAATCCAGTTACTCCACTCTCATTAATACCTTCACCTACATATAGCATTGGAATTCCTCTCGAATCTATTGACAGACTACCTTTTATTGGATTTCCTACATTGATAACACTTCTGCTTTTCTCTCCCGTTTCTAAATCTAAAAAATATACTTTCCCATCTAATGAAGCATATATTACTTCAGTAAAATTTTCTTTACTTTTAAATTTATCATCTATATTCATTGAATTTTTCAACTCTTCATCCCACTTAATTATCGACGGTTGACCAGTCCACCCTGCTCCTCCTCCCCATGAACTAAATGATGTTGAAGTTTTCCATTTTACATTTAACTCTTTTTGTGATATTTTGCTTATTCCATAAGAAGCTGTATTTCTAAAATTATTTCCTCTAAAAGTAACTATTCCTTCTAAATCTGTATATTTTTCAGTAAATAAAATATCGGAACATATGCTTTTATCCCCTATAACTTCATAACTATAATTAATATTAATAGTTGGCTCTAAATCTATTGCTTCAAATTCTTTGTTTTCTTCAATAATATCTTCCTCTGATCCTTCTACCTTTTCTATTATCTCATTTTTATTTTCAATACTTGTTGTTATTGTAATATTATTACCTCTAACATTTTTATCTACCACTCCACAAGCCATTAAACTCATTGTCATTCCCATTAAAATAAGTATTTTTATCTTTTCTCCCATAGTTAAACCCCTTTTTATTTTTTTAGATTTATTTATATATCTAAATATGTAATTAAACTTATGAGAATGACAAAAAATAGCTGATATAATAAAATTATATCAGCTATTTTATATTTTGTAAACTTTTTACATTTATTCTTTATATTGTTATTGTTTTTCTATTATAATTGCATTTTTTACCAATAATTTTATTCTTATTCTCTGAAACATAAACTCCAAAAATAATCAGTATCCCCCCCATCCCTGCTATTGCTTTTATTATTTCTTTTAACATTATCGCTGAGGTTATCATTGTAATTAATGGAATTAAATATATAAAATTATTAGATTTAACTGCTCCTATATGAAGTATTACTTTATTCCATAATACAAAACAAATTGAAGAAGCTAATATCCCTAGAAGCAAAATATTAAAAATGAAATTTTATTGTTCATAAAACCTAAAAAAAATTCATATCTATATAATTAAATTGGGATTTTAAATATAAAATAGCTCACTAAGACATTTAAATCTTAGTGAGCTTTAAACATATTTCTATTCAAAATATTATATCAAATATGCACTTAATAGTTTTATTGTATTTTCAAGAGCATTTACATGAGTTCTTTCCATACCATGAGAAGCATGGACCCCTGGTCCAATAAGGGCTCCTCTAATATCATTTCCAGCTCTTAATGCTGCACTGACATCTGAACCATACATTGGATATATATCTACAGCATAACTTAAATTATTTTCTTTTGCTAAATTAATTAATTCAGTAGTCATATTATAATCGTATGGCCCACTAGAATCTTTAGCACAAATTGACACATCATATTCTGTACAACTTAAATCATCCCCTATACATCCCATATCCACTGCTATCATTTCACTAATATCAGAAGGAATAGAAGCTGAACCATGACCAACCTCTTCATATGTAGAAATTATAATTTTTACTGTATTTTTAGGTTTTAAATTTTCTCTATGCATCATTTCTAATAATGCAATTATGACTGCAACACTACCTTTATCATCAATAAATCTTGATTTAATAAATCCACTTTCTGTTATTGTAGTCTTTGGATCAATAAAAATAAAATCTCCAACTCCAATACCTAATTTTTCAACATCCTCTTTACAATTTACAATTTCATCAATTCTTACTTCCATGTTTTTTTCATCTCTTGGTTTAGATTTACTATCCTCAAAAACATGAGCAGCTGGGCTAGTACTTAGAAATGTACCTGAATAAAGTTTTCCTTCTCTAGTCCTTATTGTACAATATTCACTATCTAATGTAGGTAAAATAGGCCCACCTAATATTGTAAACTTCAAATTTCCACTTGGTGTTATTGACCTCACCATTGCACCTAATGTATCAACATGTGCGCACATTCCTATTGTTTTTTCATTGTTTTTTCCTTCAACAGTAATTGTTCCACAACCCTTATTATTTCTTTCAAAGTTATATCCAAAAGGTTTAATAATTGCCTCTATCTTATCCATGATTTCAAAACAAAATCCTGTAGGACTATTGAACTCTAATATTTCTTTTGCTGTCTTTAATAAGAATTCCTTATTAACACTAAAATTACTTTTCATTTTCTCCTCCTAAAAGTCAATATTATTTTTTATATTATTAATATTATCATATTTAACCTTAATCTAGTAAATTTTACTTAATTTTATTTATATTCTTTACCGCACAAAAAAATATCCTTAGTATTAACTCAATTTATGAATTAATATTAAGGACATTTTATTAATATATTACTGCTTAACTATAACTTATAACTCATTAATTTATAATATACTCTTGTTATAAAACTATAGTCTTTATTTAAATAAGTCTAAAATTTCTTCATTTGTTAGCTTTGAAATATTATTTATATTTAAGCTATCATCACTTATAACACTATTAATTATTTCTCTCTTATCTTCCTGTAACTTTATAATATTTTCTTCTATGGTATCTTTTGCAATTAACTTAATAACTTCAACTATATTTTTTTGCCCTATCCTATGAGCTCTATCAGTAGCTTGGTCTTCAATTGCAGGATTCCACCATGGGTCCATGTGCATTACAAATTTTGCAGATGTTAAATTTAATCCTGTTCCTCCAGCCTTTAATGAAATTAAAAATACTTGTGGCTCTTTACTTTCATTAAATTCATTAACTAAGCTTATTCTTTCCTTTGCAACTGTTGTTCCATCAAGATATTTACTTTCAATTCCTCTTTCTATTAATTCTTTTCTTAGTTTTTTTAATACTGATGTAAATTGCGAAAAAACTAATATTTTATATTTACTTTCAATTATATCCTCAATTATATCTATAGCCGTATTAATTTTCCCATTTTTACCGTTATAATTTTCATCTACTAATGATGGATCAAGACATATCTGTCTTAATCTTGTTAAGTAAGAAAAAATAGTAACCTTATCCTCTTCGCCATTTTTAATACTTAGCTTAACGTCTTTCATATAATTTTTATAAGCAAGTCTTTGATCAGATGTCATTTGAACATAATATTTTTTTTCAATTTTTTCTGGTAATTCAGAAATAACGTCTCTTTTCAATCTTCTCAATATAAATGGATTAATAAGAATTTTTAATTCTTCTAGTTCATCTTCATCTCTATGCATAAATTTTTCTTTAAAAGAACTTTCATCAAATAAATATCCTGGCATTATAAAATCAAAAATTGACCATAATTCAACAATAGTATTTTCAATAGGAGTTCCTGTTAAAGCAAATTTAACTTTTGCATTTATTTCTTTAATAACCTTGGTATTTTGCGCTTTAGGATTTTTTATATTTTGTGCTTCATCTATTATGCAATAATCAAAAACTTCATTTTCATAAAAATCTATATCATTTTTAATCGTTCCATAAGTTGTAATCAATACATCAAACTCATTTATGTTCATTAATATTTTTTCTCTAACATTTTTATTTCCATGTACTATTCCTACTTTTATCTGTGGCGCAAATTTTTCAAATTCAGCCTTCCAATTATATAAAAGTGATGTAGGTGCAACTATAAGGCTTTTTTTATTATCCTCTTTTAAATTCTTCTCTTCTAAGAGAAATGAAATAATTTGTATTGTTTTACCTAATCCCATTTCATCAGCTAAAATTCCACCAAACCCTAAATTACTTAAAGCCTTTAAATAATTTACTCCAACTAACTGATAGTTTCTTAATTGTCCATTAAATCCTTTCACTTGACTTATTTCCGTTTCATTACGATTAGATAATTTATCTGCAATATCTTTCACTATCTTATTGCCTCTAATAAAGGATAAATTATTTCCTTCAATGCTATTTTCTAAAAATAAAGCTTTATTTTTATCTACTTCTAATATTCCTTGACTTAAGTCTTTTCTATAAGATAAATTATCAAGCATATTTAGAAAATTCTTCATACCAATATCTTTTAAATTAATTAGTCTACTTTTTTTACTTTTATAATACTTCCTTCCATCTTTTAAAGCTTCTAAAATGTCTTTATATTCACTAAAATCAATATCCTCTATATTAAATTTAAAGTATAAGTTGTCCTCTTCATCTTCAATTATAGCTTCTATATTTTTTGAGTTTAGTAAATTAGATTTTTCAAAACTTTTATTGAAAGTTACTTTAGAAATTAAAGCAAGCTCATTTATTCCTGCAGTTAAAAATTCATAATATTCATAATCATTTCCAATAAAAATATAGTCTTTATTTTTCTTTATAAATCTTAATCTTTCAAGTCTTCTATCAATTTCATCTTCCAAGGTCAAATCTCTAAAAAACTCAATACTATCATTTTCTAAAATATTTATATTCTTACCAAAATAGTTTATTATTGCTTTACACTTAACTAATTTATTTTCTGTAGAAAAACTTAGCTTAGGCTTCCAAAATCTTCTACATATTCTCTTTATTCCTTCTGATAATATAACATCGCTACTAATTTCACTTAAAACTTTTATTACCTTTATTAACTCATTACTTTCTTTAGAATATTCTATCTTTCCTTGTCTTTTAAGTTCCTTCCAAAATCCAAAATAAGAGTTTGCAACACTAATACTTGGTAAATATATTTTTCTATCGTAAAGAAAAACATCAAATTTATTACTCAAAGGTATAGGTAGTTTCTTTTTAGTAGTAAGATTAACACTATCATTTTCTAGTTTCAAAGTAAATGATAATGGTAAATTTTCTTTATACACAAAAGTTTCATAGTTAATATAATCATAATTAAATTTTACTTTTTTATCACTACTAACTAACGATAGGAAGTCTCTAATTTCATTACTTTTTAATCTTAAATATTTACCTTCAATTATTTTAACTTCATCATTTTCTTTAAATCTATCAATTGCAAATGATAAAAGCTCCTTATCACTTTCAGAAAAATACATATTGTAAGGATTAAATAAAAATTCTCCATTAATCCTTAAAGGACTTTTATTTTCCATAGCCTGAAAAAACTCATTTAATTTGGTCACCAAATAAGTACTACCTTCACCAATTCTAAATTGAACATCAAACATAAATATATTTTTTTCTTTAATACTTTTTATATCTAAATCTAATTTTATTTCTTTTTTATAATTATCTGATCTATTTATTTTATTTTGTATTGTATTGTTACTTCTATTACTTTTTTTTATTTTATTTTTAGCAATTATATAAAATGAAAATATGCTTGCTATTATATGTTTACAAACATAATTATTTTTATGTTTTGAAAATTCCTCATAAGTACTACATGTACAAGTTGCACCATTAACTTTTTCATTTTTTAAATTATATTTTATATGACAACTATAGCTTTTAGAGTCATCCTCTTCTTTCACTTTTGAATATATATGATAAACACCATCAATGCTTTTACTTGTCATGCCTGTTACTAATTTTAACTTATGAATTTCTTTACCTTCTTTAATACTAATATTAGATCCTAAAGCCAATACTGCATCTAATAGCTTTCTTAAGTTCATATTTTCACCTCATTATCTTAAAGTAATAAATTATTATAACATATCTTATCATTACAGTTAACACTATTCTTACTAATAAATAAACTTCTAAATTTTATATTTATTATTATAAGTCATGCAAGGTATAATTTTTTTACATAAATATTATTAGTTTCTTTTAAACATAAAAAAGCACCAGTTTTATAAAAACCTAGTGCTTCATAAATTTAAGATGGAAATTTATAAAATTACAAAATGCTATAAAGCATTGTAAGATTAACTAATTTATAATTTAATTTTTAATTTATTATCTATTAATTCAACTTCATTTCCATTAAAGAATACTTTTTTACTACAATCAAAATTATGAACTATAATTTCAATTTCCTTATAGACTTTTTCATATCCTATTTTTTCTTTCATTTCTATATTTAATGCTTCTCCTAACTCAAAGTTAAATTCATATTTATTAAATTTTCCTTCTTTATAATCAAAGCTTTCCCCATCATCAAGGAAATTATTATAATTTCCAATACCCTTTTTATTAGATAAATAAATATTTAAATTTAAACACTCATTATCTTTTTCACCTATATAATTTACATCTTTGCTAGTTGGTATAATTGACATTGCTTTAATATAAATAGGACAAATATCTAAAGGTGCTTCTTTAATAATATATTGCCCACCCTCAAATTCTGTTCCTGTCCAATAATCAATCCAATTATTTCCCTCTGGAAGATAAACTAATTTTTGCCTTGATCCTTGTTCAACCACTGGCGAAACTAATATATTATCACCAAATAAGAATTCATCATTAATTTCATATGTCTTTTTATCATTTTGATAATCATATAATAACGGTCTTATAATTGGAGCTCCATTTTCTTCACATTTGTGCATCATATCATATAAATAAGGAATAAACTTATATCTTAATTTAATATATTTTCTATTAATTTCTTCTGTCTCATTACCAAATGCCCATGGTTCCTGCTCTCTACTACCAATAGTAGAATGATTCCTGAACAATGGTGTAAATGCACCAACTTGAACCCATCTACTTAAAAGCTCAGCTGTACAATCATGTCCAAATCCACCAACATCAGTACCACAAAAAGCCATACCACTAAGCCCAAGATTCATTAGCATTGGTAAAGACATTCTTAAATGTTCCCATGTACTTTGATTATCACCAGTCCAAACTGTAGCATATTTCTGTGTACCAGCATAGCATGCCCTAGTTACTACAAAAGGTCTTTTACCTGTAAATTCTTTAATTCCATCATATGTTGCCTTATCCATCATATGTCCATAAACATTATGAATTTCCTTATGAGTAACTATTGTACCATCATTATCAAAAATTATATCATCAGGTAATGGTCCATTAAAACTAGCTGGTTCATTCATATCATTCCAAATTCCTGCAACCCCTGCATCAATCATTATTTTTTGATTATTTGCCCACCACTTTCTAACATTTGAATTCATAAAATCTGGAAAAACAGAATCTCCTGGCCACACAACATTTTTATATACTATTCCATCTTTATCTGTTGCAAAATATCCATTTTTTATACCTTCATCATAAACCTTATATCCTTTATCTACTTTTACCCCTGGATCAATTATTGTTACAACTTTAAATCCCATTTCCTTTAATTGATTTGTAAAATCTTTAGGATTTTCAAACTTTTTATTATCCCATGTAAACACTCTAAAACCATCCATATAATCAATATCTAAATAAATTGTGTCACATGGTATATTCTTTTTCCTAAAAGTTTTCGCAATTTCTAAAGCTCGTTCTGCCGGTGCGTAAGACCATCTGCATTGCTGATACCCTAATGTCCAAACTTGTGGTAATGGTGTTTTGCCAGTTAAATTAGTATATTCGTTTACAACCTTACTAACTTCTGGTCCATAAATAAAGTAATAATCTAAATTTCCATCCTTCGCTCCAAAATAGTAATAATTTGAGTTTTCCTTTCCCATATCAAAGTGGCTTTCAAAATGATTATCAAAGAAAATACCACATGCTTCTTTATCCTTCATTGTAATTAAAAATGGTATAGATTTGTATAACTGGGCATATGTTTCTCCATGTGGTGTTGGATCATCCGTATTCCAATTTCTATAATGATATCCTTTTTTATTTAATGATCCTGTTCTTTCCCCTAAACCATAAAAATACATATCATTTTCCATTACTTTTGATACATATATTTTATACTCTTCGTGCCCTTCCAATTTATGTCCTTCTTCAGCAGCTAACGAAAAATTTGCTCCTAATCTTCTAAAAGGTTTTCTTTCTCCCCTAAAGTCTCTACATAATGCTTCTCCATTTGATTTAAATATATCAACTTTAAAATCATCGTAAATTCTAATATCTAATAATTTAGTTTTTACATTTAAACATCCTTCATTTTTTTCTACACTAAACTCAATATTTTCACACTTTAAATTTTCTACCGCTTTCGAATTTCTTTCTTTTCTAAAAAATGGTGCAAAAAAGTTTACTACTCTTTCATTAACCATAGTAACAGTACATTGAATATCTTTATAATTTACTAATATTAAATTTCCATTTACTTCATAACCTAATATTTTTCCTAACATAGTACTTCTATCCCCTTTATACCAATTGAATTATTCTATTTAAATACTACTATTATAATGTTATTATAATAATTAGAAATATAAAATACTTGCAGTATACTATCACTAAATAAAACAATACTGCTATACTGGAGATTATATGGATAAATTAGATTTTACAAGATTAAAAGAAAATACTACTCATGGGAATTTTATTTTACCATTTTCTATATATAAGGGTACTATAAGTCCAACTTTTCCTTCAATTGCTGTTCATTGGCATGAAGAAATAGAAGTTATTATAGTTATAGATGGAAGTTGTAATTATAGAATTGATTTAGATTCATTTATAATTAATAAAGGTGATATTTTAATTGTGGGACCTCAAAAACTTCACTCTTTTTCATTAATTAAAGATAATACAATGACTTGGATATCATTTGTATTTAATATGGACATGCTTAAAAGTTCAACTACTGACGGTGCATTACTTAAATATATATCACCAATTTTAAATCATGAGCATGAACTTCCTACTTTTATAAAAGGAACTAGCCCTTGCTATAATACTATATTTAACTTAATAGAAAATATACTTTACTGCTACTACGAAAAGGATATTGCATATGAATTGGAATTAAAATCATTTTTATTTCATTTCTTTGCACTTCTTTATAAAAATAATCTAATTGAACAGCAAATCAATAAAAGCTTATTAACTGTTAATACTATGGATAAAATTAAGTCAGTATTAAATTATATTAATGAACATTATACTGAAGATATTTCTATTAACACATTAGCAAATATTTGTGATTATAGTGAATATCACTTTATGAGATTTTTTAAAAAACATATAGGCTTAACTTGTATTCAATATATAAATAATTATCGCTTAGAAAAAGCTTCTATTTTACTTACTACATCCAATAATGCAATTATGGATATATCTTTAGAAGTAGGATTTGATAACTTATCATATTTTAATAAACTATTTAAGAGAAAATATAATTTAACACCAAAGGAATTTAGACTATTAAACGGTATTTATCTAAAAAATTAAATTAGATGTGTAAAATCTAATTACACATCTAATTTGCTTTAATCTACAGATTTTAATGATTCAACCATTTGGACATTTTTTAATTTATAATACATTGCAAAATTTACAAGTAATGCAAATATCATAGTTAATATTGATGCTATTATAAAACTAAATAATGATATATTTCTTCCAAACATAACGTAATCCATTTCTACAGTTACTATAATAAATTTATGAAATACAACACCTAATCCCAGTCCAACAATTAAACCAATTATAGTTAACAATATATTTTCCCTATATATATAAGCCGAAACTTCCTTATCATAAAATCCTAATACTTTTATTGTGGCTATTTCTCTTATACGTTCAGAAATATTAACATTTGTTAAATTGAAAAGCACTATAAAGGATAATGAACCTGCACATAAGATCATTACAATAACTACTAAATCTAGTGATTTAATTGTATCATCAAAATTTTGCTTAGCGCTTGTATTATTTACAGTTCCAGATATTCCATCCATAGTAATAAATTTATTTGAAACTTCATTTACTAAACTTTCCTTATTTAACTTTAATAGAATACTATTAATTTTAGCATTTTCATTAAATACTTCTTCATAATATTTTTCACTTATATAAATATAATTATTTACATATCTTTCAGCTATTGATCCAATTTTTACTTTTCCTTTTTTATCATTATTATTAGTAATTTCTACTTCATCACCAACTTTAACATTCAATAGCTTTGCAAGCTTTTCAGATATTACAACATTCTCTTCTGTAAGTTCAATAATATCCCCACTTATTCTATTTCTCAATAATTCAAAATTATTAAACTTATCATTATCATTTGAAACAATAAGTGAAACATCTTTACTCATATCCTTAGCTATAACTTTACTATTTTCACTTGTTACAAATAAATAATCTTCTATATTTTCATCTTCACTTATTTCATTTTTTGTACTACTAAACTCTTCATCACTAATATTATTATCAAGATTCAAAGCCATTTCATATTTTGTTAATTCCCCATATTGTTTAGAAACGACAGCCTTAATAGAATCTTTAATACCAAAACCAGTAAGTAACAATGCCGTACTTCCTGCTATTCCTATTACAGTCATTAAAAATCTCTTTTTATACCTAAAAATATTTCTTACAGTAACTTTTCCAATAAAATTAAGTTTATTCCATATAAACGGTATTCTTTCTAATAAAATTCTTTTACCTTCTTTAGGTGCCTTTGGCCTCATAAGTACTGAAGGTGTTTCCATCAATTCAATTCTACAAGCTGCATATGTCGCAAATGTAGTAAGACCTATAGCCGCTACAAAAACAAGAATTGCAAGTGGAATATTAATAACATAGTTAACATTAGGTAAAATATATAATATTTTATAGGCATCTATTATTATAAGTGGAAGTACTGTAAACCCTAATACAACACCTATAATACATCCAATTGTACTAGCTAACAATGCATATACTATAAATTTTTTAGCTATGCTACCTTTGCTATATCCTAATGCCTTTAAAGTACCTATATTTACTCGTTGCTCATCAACCATTCTAGTCATTGTTGTTAAACAAACTAAGGCTGCAACAATAAAGAAAAATACTGGGAATACATTGGATAATTTATCAATACTCTTTGCATTATTTTCAAAATCCACATAAGAATAATGAGATTTTCTATCTAATACATATAATTCTGGCTTTTTAATTTTTGCAATTTCCTCTTCAGCTTTCTTAATCTCTTCTTCTGCTTTAGCTAGCTCTTCATTTGCCAACTTTTCTTTTTCTAAAAGCTCCTTTTCACCTTCTTGAATCTTTGTTTTACCTTCAATTAATTGTGCTTTTGCTTCTTCTAATTGAGCTATTCCACTATTTTGAGCTTCAATTAAAGAATTCTTAGAGGAATTTATTGCTTCTCTTCCTGTTGCAAGCTGAATCTGTACAGATTTAAGGCTCTCTTCCTGTTTTACCAATTCCTCTTTTTTTTCTTCAAGTTGTGCTTTTCCTTCACTTAATTTATCTATCCCTTGTTGTACTAAAAAATTAATACTATTTATTTCTTGAGTAATTCTTTCTTTTTCTTCTTGTGATAATTCTTCATTACTTAAAGCTTGTTCTAAACTATCTTTTTGTTTTTTTAACTCATTTAATTTTTCTTCAGATTCTTTTATATTTTCCTCTGCTTTTACAAAACCTTCTTCAGCTACTTTTTTTGCATCATTAAATGTACTTAACCCAATATTATACTCTTCTTCTTTTTGATTCAACTCTTCTTCTGCAACATTAATTTTTTCTTTTCCTAATTTTATAGAATCTTTTAATTGTTGTTCTTTAGTACTTATTTCACTTTCAGCTTGAACTAATGTATTTTTAGAATTTTCTATTTCTTTCTTTGCATCATCAATTTGTTGTAATGCTTCTGATTTTTTATCTTCATATTCCTTTTTACCATTATCTAGCTCTACATTAGCAGAATCTATTACTTCAGCATATCTTCTATTATTTATTTTAGATGAAATATCTTCTATTGAAGCAGTTGTTTTATCTATTATATCAAAATATTTACTTTCATAAGAATTAATATTCCTTGCGCCATCAACCGTTGCATAAACCTCTGTATAAATATCACTTTTAAAATTATTTTCATTTATATACATATAAGTTTTAACATTCCCGTTACCTATTGTACTGCTTCCAATTTGATTACTTAAGTAATATGGTGTTTCTACTATTCCTACTATTTCATATTCATCATTTTCTAATGACTCATTAATATCAGTATTATCCCCAGAAAAAAGTGTTATCTTGTCACCAATTTTCATATTTAAACTTTTAAATTTTTCATTTGCAATTACACATTCATTTTCATTTGTAGGAAGTCTTCCTTCTACTACATTAAGCCTATTAATGTAATTTTCATTACTATCATTTAAATTATCACTTGGCAAACTATGAATTCTTATTACAACTTCTTCTGAACCATGCTTTGACAATACATCTATAGTCTTACTTGGATAAACTCCTAAGACACCTTCTATATTTTTAATATCATTAACATCATTATCACTTAAACCTAATGTCGATATTATTTTTAAATCCATTAAATTATAATCATCATAATATTTATCAGCTGTACTTTTCATATCAATTGGTGCAATTTTAACACCAGTAAATAGCATTACTCCCAACGCAATTATAGATGCAATTGAAATAAATCTTCCTTTAGATTTTTTGATATCTCTAAAAATATCTTTCCATAAAGCATTTTTTATCATTACCATTCAATCCTTTCAACAGGAGTTGGGTTTTCATTTATGGTTACCTTTTGTATTTTTCCATTCCTAACTTCTATAACCTTATCCCCCATAGGCGTTAATGCTAAATTATGTGTAATTATAATAACAGTTACCCCTTTTTTTCTACAAGTATCTTGTAGCAATTTTAAAATAGCTTTACCTGTATTATAATCTAATGCTCCTGTAGGCTCATCACATAATAAAAGTTTTGGATTTTTTGCTATAGCTCTTGCTATTGCAACTCTTTGCTGCTCACCACCTGATAATTGAGATGGGAAATTATTTTTTCTATTAGCTAATCCTACTGAATCTAATACTTTATCAATATCTAAAGGATTTTTTGATATTTGGATTGCTAATTCTACATTTTCACGAGCTGTTAAATTTTGAACTAAATTATAAAATTGAAATACAAATCCTATATCATATCTTCTATATGTAATTAGTTCCTTTTGCGAATACTTACTTATTTCATTATTATCAACAATTACTTGTCCTGATGATACCGTATCCATACCACCTAAAATATTTAGTATTGTAGATTTTCCTGCTCCACTGGCTCCTGCAACAACTACAAATTCACCTTTATTAACAGAAAAATCAACACCACTTAATGCTTCAATTTCTACTTCTCCCATTTTATACTTCTTTTTTACATTTTTAAACTGAATATATCCCGACATCTTTGCCACCCCTTTTCAATTCATAATTTATGTCATATCTTAGTATATATTATTTGGTTATCTTAAACAATAATTATAAATTTCTTTAATTATTTATTAATTTTTTGTTATTATATCTGGAAATAATTGTATTTTTATATAAACATACTATGCTATTTATCGGATTTTAAAAGTTTTTTTGTCTAAGTAACTAACTTTTTATCTTTGAATATACTAATTAATATAATTATGAAATAAGGAGCAACATATGTTTATATTCTCTTCTATTTTATTAGCATTTTCAGCAAGTTTGGACAGCTTAATTATTGGAATTGCTTATGGAATAAAAAAAATTAGAATCAAATTTAGTATAAATATAATCATAGCTTTAATAGTTACTTTAGGTACATTTTTATCTATGCTTCTTGGTGCTATATTAGGCAACTTTATTCCCGGATATATTTGCAATTATATAGGTGCAATACTTTTAATTGCAGTTGGAATTTGGATGACAATAGATTATTATAAAGATCAAAAAAGCCTTAGTAGTGATACAACAGATAGTGATGATATAAATAATGATTTAATAGATTCTTTAAATTATGATGAAATATTAACTAAAAACAAAACAGCAGACATAGATGGTTCTGGTAATATTGAATTAAAAGAGGCTGTTTCTCTAGCATTAGCTTTAAGTATAAATAACTTTGCATTAGGTATTGGTGCAAGTATGTCTGGAATTAGTATACCACTTACAACTGCCTTTACTTTTATATTTAGTGTTTTAATTTTAATCATTGGTTTTAAAATAGGTAACAGCTTCCTTTCTAAGATTTTTGGTAAATATTCTGGATTATTATCTGCACTAATAATAATTTTAATGGGTGTTTTCCAACTATTTTTTTGATTTTTAAAGTAATTAAAATTATTATTTTAATTATAAAAAAAGAAATATTATATCTACGAAAATTTTAAAATTTTCCCATCGATATAATATTTCTTTTTGAATTTTATCTTAAATTATACATTTATACTAATTCTTTTTTTATCATTCTTATAATATAACTTATTGTATAAAAGTCTCTATCTATTTTGGATTTTATTTTATCAAATCCTTGAATCAATTCACTTTCGCTAAAGTTTTCTAACAAAATCATTAATGTTAATGTATTAATTCCACCATCTTTAGTATCAAATATTCTTGAGTTTTTAACAAATATATTTTCCATGAAATCTTCTAAAGCTGCTTTTAATTCTACACTTAACTCCATTACTGGCATTTCATCAAAAATTCTTACACCTTCTAATTCTTTATTAAAATTTCTAGCCTTCTCTAATTTACATCCTAAAAATATTGTATTCTCAAATATAGCTTCTTTAAAATCTGCACCATCTAAATTTGCACCCTCAAAAATGGCATTTTTGAATTTTGAATTTTTAAATTTACTATTTTTTAAATTAGTTCCAATAAATTCCGTCCCCTCAAAACTTCCCTTAATAAAACTACAAGTTTTAAAATGAGCACCTCTAAAAGTCGCAAAATTAAAATTAGAATTTGAAAAATTGCAATTATAGCAATTACTTCTTTTAAAGTTTTTATACATAAAATTCTTATCTTTTTTTTCTACATTATTATAATGAAAATTTTCGCTTCCGCTATTATCTTTTGCCATCTTTTTCTCCTCTTACTATATAGTATATCCTACAATATTATATATTTTTAGATCAAAAGTCAATTAAATATTCTAAATTTTTCAAATGAATATTAAATTTCATGCGTGAAATAATAATATAGATGTTTATTGTTTATATGATATTAAGGAGGTATTTTTAATTGAAAAAATTTATTTGTACAATATGCGGGTACGTTCATGAAGGCGATACTCCACCAGAAGTCTGTCCAGTATGTAAAGCACCTGCCAGTAAATTCGAAGAAATGAAAGGTGATATGGCTTGGGCTGATGAACATAGAATTGGCTTAGCTGAAGATGTTGATGAAGAAATCATCGAAGGATTAAGAGCCAATTTTACCGGCGAATGTACCGAAGTTGGTATGTATTTAGCAATGTCACGTGCTGCAGATCGTGAAGGTTATCCAGAAGTTGCAGAAGCATACAAAAGAATTGCTTATGAAGAAGCTGATCATGCTAGTAGATTTGCAGAAATGTTAGGTGAAGTTGTTTCTCCAAGCAGTAAAGCTAACTTACAAGCAAGGGTTGAAGCTGAATTTGGAGCATGTGATGGAAAGAAGAAACTTGCTACTTTGGCAAAACAACATAACTTAGATGCTATCCATGATTCAGTCCACGAAATGTGTAAGGATGAAGCAAGACATGGAAGAGCATTTAAAGGCTTATTAGACAGATATTTTAGTTAATAATTTATTTTTAAGGAGATATAAAAATGGCAAAAATTAATTGTGATGTATGTAATTGTTCATATAACAATTCAGGAGTTTGTTTTTCAAATCGTGTTGATATAGGCGGAATGGCTTCATCAACTGAAAACGATACATGTTGTGGGTCTTTTTTAGATAAAAAGCATTATAGTGATCTTACTAACTCTTCAGAAAGTTCAGGTCCTTGCGATTGTTTAGTTTGTAAAGTAAGTAGTTGTGAACATAATGAAAATTGTCTTTGTACCCTTTCTTCTATTCAAGTAAATGGCTCTGAAGCAAATCTTTATACTGAAACTAACTGTGGAAGTTTCGATAAAAAATAATAATTTAGGCAAATGATATCTATAAATTTTATCATTTGCCTTTTATGTATTCTATTCTATTTCTCTATTTTCTTCATTTTTCTCTAAATCAATAATTAAATTTTTAATTTCTTCACTATCTAAACTATCATCAATTATTTCCTTAAAGTATTCAATTGCTTCACTATTTCTACCCTGTCTTAACAATTCATAAGCATATTCTTCAATAACTCTATTATCCTCAGGTTCTAAAGTATTTGCTTTTATTAAATACTCCTCAATACAATCATATTTTTTCAACTCTTTACAACATATAGCTAATGCAAAATAATTTTCACCATCATCCTTATTTATTTCTATAGCTTTATTAAAATACATAATTGCTTTTTCAAAATTTTTATTATTTGCTTCATAAATCCCAAGCCCTGTATAAGATCTACCACATTTATCATTTGCTTGGATTGATTCTACTAATGCTTCTTTTCCTAATTCACTATTATTTAAATCAATTAAATATGTCCATCCAATTATACACTTAAAATTTGAAATTTGTATATTATCACATTCATATTTTTCCATGTAATCAATACATCTATTTATTGCATCTACATAAAGCTTTTCTCTAATATCTAATTCTATTAAAAATGTATTAGCTAAATATTGTTCTTCCTCTTCTTTTAAGACTCTTTCAAAGCATCTTCTACTTTCAGCATAAAGTCCTAGTTCTAATAAAGCTTCACCTTTTACATTATATCCATAAACAATATAATCACATCCTAATTCAAAGGCTAAATCTATAGCTGCAATTGCCTCTTCAAAACACCCCTGAACTAAATAACAATGTCCAGTATATATTAAATATTCTGGATTCCCATTCTTTTTAAATCCATCACTTGCATATTTCATAGCTTCCTGAATATCACAAGCTAAAATTTCATTAAATGTTTCTTCAATATTTTCCATGATTTCTTCTTCCTTATCTAATTATTTATATTAATTATCTTTGCCATATTTTATATAGTCTATAATTATATAATTATGTAATCTTATAATTTTCTCTCTTTAAAAATTATAAAGCAAATATATAACAAAAAGCTATCTTTTATTATATATCAAAAGATAGCTTATAAATTAATTTTATTTAAATTTTAAATTCAGTATTTTTATCATAAGTATCAGCTTTTAATAAATATCTCTTTAATATCTTTGAAGAAAATATTTTAAAATTAAGTGCGGAGTTTATTTCAATAGTATAATCATTATTTTTGATACACTCTTTAAGTTCTTTAATTGTTTTACATTCTTTATTTAAACTAGTATATATTCCTCCAAGTTGGACTGGAGTATGACTATCACTGCCAGTTATTATATTTAAGCCTAACTCTTGAGATAAATTAATAACTTCATCTCTGGCAATTCCTTCACCTTTTTTAAATATATCTTTTCCATTTAAATCTAATGCATCAAGTCTTTTTAATAATTCATGAGGATGCTTACATAATTTATGTCCTCTTCTACATGGATGTGCACCTATTTTTAGTAAATTAAATACTTCTGCTAAATCCAATAATTCCTCTAAATCAATTAAGTTCTCTTTTTCCCTAAAAGTTTCAAGGGACTTATATATATTTACTATGCTTTCTCTATCCCCACAAAGTATCACATGACCTTTGTTTTTCACACTTACTTCCATAGCTGGGAATACTGAAATACCATCGATAATATATCTATCTCCATCATAAGTATAGTTTTTTTCTAAGAAATCATAAATTACTAAAAAATCCTTAGCATTAAAATGCTCACATAAAACTATAGCATCTAATCCATTATCTTTTGAAAAGTATATCTCATTCATAAAAAAATCTTTATTGAAATCTTTCCGCTTGCTTAACAAACCATGGACATGAAAATCCACATTCATTTATTTTTCACACCCTCAATTAATTTATACTTTTCTAGGTATAATAAAACAACCTATATTCATTAGTATATTAATTTTCCTTCTTTTATGTTAATTATTATGATAAATTTTTTAATAATTTACTTCCTTCATACAAAGTCCTTTTGCTGGTGCTTTTACTGCAAGTTCACTTCTTTGTTTAGATTGAAGCATTTTTTTAATATCCTCAGGTTCTATTTGCCCCTTACCAACATTTATTAATGTTCCACTTAATATTCTAACCATGTTTATTAAAAACCCATTCCCGTTGTATTCTATTTTAATAATATTATCTTTTTCTGTAATATTTATATAATTAATAGTCCTAACAGTAGATTTTTTTGATTTATCTTTTACACCACTAAACCCTTTAAAATCATGAGTTCCAATAAAATATTTACTTGCCTCTTTCATTTTTTCAATATTTAATTGTCCCTCAACATGATAAGCATATTTCTTAATAAAAACATTTGCAAATCTATTATTATCAATAGTATATACATAAGTCTTTGAAATAGCATTTAATCTTGAATGAAATCTATCACTTACATCTCTTAATGAAATTACTGATATATCTTCTGGTAAAAACTCGTGTAAGTACTTCGACATATCCTTAATATTTTTGTTACTATTAGTTTTAAAATTTGCAGTATACTTATCTGCATGAACTCCAGTATCAGTTCTTCCACATCCAATTACTTGAATTTCTTCTCCTGTCATTTTAGATAAAACATTCTCAATTTTTCCCTGTATGGTAGATACATCCATTCCTTTTATATTTTGCTTTTGCCACCCCTTATATCTTGATCCATCATATTGAATTGTCATTCTTATATTTCTCATATTTTATCTCTCTTTTCTTTAAATTTAAACATTAGTAGATTTTACTTCTTATATTTTGAAAATTGATTTTAATTTCCTATCTATTCTTAAGTTTAAAACCTTCTTTGTAGTTAACAACCTTAACATTAAGTACATTTAACAACTTTTCTAAACTTTTAACTTGATTTATATATTCAATCTTTCCACTAGCAAGTAAATTATTAATATTATTTATAATATCTTGTTTTTCATCTTCTCCTAAGCGTCTCTTAGTTTTAATTACAGCTCTATTTATGAATGTTAGTGTTTCCCAAATTTGTTCATTTGTTATTTTACTAAAATCATTTATTACTCTAGTATATCCTACTCGTCTATTATTTGGAGGATATGCTTCTTTAAAGAACTCTAAAAAATAGTTCATTTCCTTAGGATCTTTATTTTCAACAAACTTCCCTAATGCTGATTTTAATTGATTTTTTAAATACATGATAGTATTTGCTTTTACAATTGTATTCATTTCCTCTATACTCTTATAAATTACATTATATATTTCTTGAATTTTATCACTTTCTAACCCCTCTTTTGCTAGAGGTTTTATTTTTTCTATTGCTTCTAATATGTTCTTTTTAGAATTTAATTCTTTTCCACATAGTTCGTTTAAAATTTCTTTTCCTGTCAATTCTTTTAAATTATTCTCTTCCATCCTTAGTTTCCTACCTTAATTATTTTCTTTTATTAATAAAATATTGATATGATACTATAAACATTGCACCATATCAATATTCACTATTATATTAATATTTCAATAAACTAATGTCTATTTCTATTTATTAGTTCTTTATTATATTCTTCATGCTTTTTTATTAGTTTTTTAATATCTTTTCCTTTTATCATATCAATTATCATTGGTGCAAGTATAGTTAGTGCATCTCTATACCCTAGTTCAATATGTTGATTTAATGCACTTGGTCTAATATTTAAAGAACCAATTCCTTCTATAAGCTCTAATTGTGTTGAAGGATATATTTCAATAATATTTGTATTTTCAAAACCTTCTCTATTCAAATCTTCCTTATAAGATAAATGAACAACTATAATAATATCACAATTATGATCTTTTAGTGGAGCAATTGGAACATTATCTACATTAGGTTCCCTATACTGTGGGTTATTTACTCCCCCATCAGCATATCTATATTCATCAATTTCAATTGGTTTAAATAAAAATGGTACTGCACATGATGCTATGCAAATATCTAATGCCTTTTTGTCATCGTAATCATTAAGCTTAAAATACTCAGGTTTTTCTAAATCAATATTATAAGCACAAGCATATAATATTTTTTTACTTTGTCTAATTACATTAAAATCAACATAATCTTCAATAAAACTCCTTATACCACTTTGTGATAACAAACCAATATCATTTTTTTTGAATAAGTCAGCTAGCTTTTTTTCTTTATCTACAGTATCCTCTCTTTTAATTAATTTCTTTATATTAATATCCCTTATTTTATTTTCATTATTAATAAATCTCGAATAAGAAATATTAGACCAACTCTTATCCATAACATTTCCATCATTCATAGAAAGCATAAGGCCATTAATTGTACCTATTGATGTACCTGAAACTACACTAACCCTTCTTATTATATCTAATTCCCAAAGTGCTTTAAATACTCCAGCTTCATACGCACCTTTAGCTCCACCACCAGCTAAAACTAATCCTATATTTAAATCAAATAATTTTTCAACATCTATCAACTAAGATCATCATCCTTAATACTAATAATAATTATTATACACTTTATAATAATTCCTTATATAAATTCATAGTATTCTTATAAAATATTTTTTCTACCTCTTCATAAGTAAAATCATTATTCAAAAGCGCTTCTGCCAATAATTGAATTTGTGATGCATCCTTAATTTCTAATGTACTTTGTATTCCATCAAAATCTGTGCCTAATGCAATTACATCTATTCCACCTACATTTTTAATATGCTTAATGTGTTTTACCAAATCTTCTATATAAGTAAAAGTTAGATCTGTATGAGGCGTTGGCATAACAAAATTTGAACAAAAATTAATACCTACAACTCCACCCTTATCAGCAAGCTTCCTTATCATATCATCAGTTAAATTTCTAACAACATTTGTAACAGCTCTTGCATTACTATGACTTGCTACAAATGGTTTTTTGCTATATTTTAGAACATCATAAAATCCAGCATCAGATAAATGAGAAACATCTACTATAATCCCTAATCGTTCCATTTCTCTTAATAATTCAACTCCAAATGCTGTAAGTCCAAATTCAGTATTAGGAGTTATAAGGTCTACTTTTTCAGTTATATTTCCACATGCATCAATCTTAAATTTAAAGTTTGGAAAACCTACTCCATTTATGTGATTCCATGTTAATGTTATAAGTCTAACCCCTTGTTCATAAACCGTTTTTAAGTTTATAAGAGAACCTTCTAATGCTCCTGCATCTTCTATTGTTAATAATGAACCTATTTTATTCTCATTAGCACACATAGATATATCTTCATATGAATAAACAGGCTTAATTATATCTCTGTTTTCCTCTAACTCTTCGTAATAAACTTGTATCATTTCTTGCAAGGTTTTATAGGGATTTTTATATTTTTTTATATCTATAAACATTGCAAAATTTTGAAGTAAATAATCTCCCTTTATTAGTTTATTTATATCTACATGTAAATTATTTTCTTTCAATTCATATTTATTTCCTAAAAGTCTATTTTCATAGATTTCTCCTATAGTATCACAATGCATATCAACAACTCTCATTCCCATTTTCCTCCAGATAAATATCTACCTTAATTATACCATATATAACTTCATATGAAAAAAGTACCACATCTATACCTGTAAACTAAATCTAATACTCAGAATAATTTATAAAATATAATTAACCTAAATTCAATTAATTTTTATAAAAAAAGTTGTTACATTCTTAAGAATGCAACAACTTCTACCTTTATATTAAGCTAATTTTTCATTTATTATTTCCATAACTTTTTCGTTAAATCTCTTTAACTTTTCTTCAGCATTAGTTAAGCTTTCACCTTTAACAGCTGAATAAACTTTCATTTTTGGTTCTGTACCTGAAGGTCTAACTACAAATGATGAACCATCAACTAAAATATATTTTAATACATTTGATTTTGGTAAGTTAATAACTTCTTCAGAAGCATTTACTAAATCTTCCTCTTTGCTTAATTTATAATCAAGTCTTTTTGCAATTTTAACACCATCAACTTCTGTTAAAGCTGTTTCTCTTAGTAAATCTAAACACTTACCTATTTTTTCTTGACCTTCTTTTCCTTGTAACTCAATTGAAATTAAGTCTTCTTTGAAGAATCCAACTCTATTATAAAGTTCAATTAATGCTTCATATAAAGATTTTCCTTGCTCTTTATAGTAAAGTGTCATTTCTGCTATTAACATTGAAGCTATAACAGCATCTTTATCTCTAACAAATTCTCCAGCTAAATATCCATAACTTTCTTCAAATCCAAATAAATATTTTTTATCTCCATTTTCTTGGAATTGTCTTATTTTTTCTCCAATATATTTGAATCCAGTTAATACGTCCATTATTTCAACGCCATAGTAGTTAGCTATAGCTCTTGCACCTTCAGAAGTTACGATAGTCTTAATAACAACACCGTTTGAAGGTAATTTACCTTCTTCCTTAAGAGATGATAATATATAATCTGTTAACAATAAACCAGTTTGATTACCTGTTAATACTTTATATTCTCCACTATTTTCCTTAACAACAACACCAATTCTATCACAATCTGGGTCAGTACCAAATATTATATCTGGGTTGCTTGTTTTAGCCATTTCTAAAGCTAATTCAAATACTTGAGCATTTTCTGGATTTGGGTAAGAAGCAGTTGGGAAATTACCATCTGGCATTTCTTGTTCTTTAACAACTTCTACATTCTCATATCCTAATTCTTTTAATACTCTTCTTACTGGCATATTACCACTTCCATGAATTGGAGTGTAAATAACTTTTAAATCTTTAGCCTTTTCTTTTACTAATTCTGTTCTAATAGTAAGAGCTTTTACTTCTTCAAGATAAGCCTTGTCTACATCTTCACCTATATATTCTAAAAGATTATCTTTTAATGCTTCTTCTAAAGCAATAGTCTTTATATCTTCATAGTTTACTATACTATTAACTTCCCCTATTATTAACCCCGCCTTTTCATCAGTAACTTGACCACCGAATTCGTCATAAACCTTATATCCATTATATATTTTAGGGTTATGTGAAGCAGTAATTACTATTCCACCTTGACAATTTAAATGTCTTACAGTAAATGAAAGCATTGGCGTTGGTCTTAGGCTTTCAAATAAAAATACCTTTACATTATTTGCACAAAGTGTTAATGCTGCAGCTTCAGCAAACTCTTTTGACATGTTTCTTGAATCATATGCAATTGCAACCTTTGGAGCTTCAAAATTTTTATTTAAATAGTTAGCAAATCCTTGAGTTGCCTTTGATACTGTATAGACATTCATTCTGTTAGTTCCAGCACCTATAACCCCTCTTAGACCACCTGTACCAAAATCTAATTCCTTATAAAATCTATCTTCTATTTCCTTTTCATCTGTAATGCTTCTTAATTCTTCTTTTATTGTTTCTGATATTACTTTTGAGTTTAACCACTCATTATACTTCTCTTTGTAATCCATATTATCCCTCCTAAACATTTTCAGTAGTCCATACATTAGTTATTATATACCAAAATCTTATAAATTTAAATAAAAAAATAAGAGTTATCTTTAAAATTATTTATAACTCTTATTTTTAGTATATTTTTTATTCTATTTTTAATATATTTTTTTATTCTGCAACATCTTTTACATCAGCATCTTCTGCTTCTTCCATATCTCTACTAACTGTATTTCGTTCATAGCTAATAGATGCAATTACTGAATTTAAATCATCTAATACTGATATTTCTGATGCCACTTCTAAATCCCCAAATTTATAAACAGATCCAACAGTTCCTGTACCTATATTAAAATCTATATATTTAGGTATTGAATCAACTGTACATTCAACCTTTACACTATCCTTTTCTTTTTGTAATACAATTCCCTTCTTATTTAGGAACTCTTCTCCTATATAATGAATTGGAACTGAAGAAACAACTTTTTCTGCTCCGTTTACTTCTTCTAAATCTAAATGAATAATTTTGTTAGTTACAGGATCTTTTTGAACTTCTTTAATTAATCCTTTATGTTTTTCTCCATCTAAACAAAAATCAAGAACTCCATGTTGCCCATTTCTTGCTACTTCATGAGCTAATTCAAGTTCTCCAACTTCAAATAATAAGTTCTTTATTGCCTTACCATATAAAACTCCTGGAACCTTTCCATTTTTTCTCGCTTTCTTTGCACTATTTGGAACATCTATAGATCTTCTATTAATTTCTAAATCTGACATTTCACATTACCTCCTGTTTTTAAACTCTCTTAGGTATTTTTGCCAAGAATTTAATAATTTATACATCTAACTTGCTAAATTATGTGTGTTTTTTACCTTACATACATTTTTAATAATATTTATAAAACTTTAAATAAACTACAAATTTATCAACTAATAATAATTTACTTTTTCCTATTTTTATATATTTTTATCTATTTTTTTCATCTTTATGCATATAATAATATTATTTGAGTTACTGTTTATAGTGATATATGGATTAGGTATTTATATAACTGCTATAGACAAATGTTTATTTTATGATAAAATTATGGAGTGGTATACTAAATAATTAGCAAAGGATGTGATTATTATAGTAATACAGCAGAAAAAAATTTCATAAAAGCGCCAGAACTTAAGTGAAGCTCTGAATTTTAATTCGGCACGCTGAACTTACTCAGTTTAATCTGAGTTTCCTTAATGAAAAGGAAACTCCTACTATCGTAGGAGCAAGTTCGCCTAACCAAATCGAAGATTGCTTTGGAAAAGGAAACTCCTACTATCGTAGGAGTAAGTTCGCCTAACCAAATCGAAGATTTGGAGGCTCACTTAAGTTGACGAGGATGGGGAGTATCGAATTCTTCGGCGGGTGCCCCACGGTATCGCACTACCGTTAACAACTAGTAAAACTACAAAGTGATTTGTAGCACAATCCTAGTTTGGTGTTAAAACCTTCATTGTGTTTTTAGAGGTCCTAGTATTAGTATACCCTTTTTAAATACTATCCTTTAATTATCATAATAAATCAAAGTAAAATAAAAATAATTTAATAATGGAAGGAAGATTTATTTATATGTGCGGAATAGTTGGTTATGTAGGAAATAGACAAGCGTCTAATTTATTAGTAGAAGGATTATCAAAATTAGAATATAGAGGATATGATTCTGCAGGAGTTGCCATTTTAAATAATGGAATTAATGTTAGAAAGTTTAAAGGACGTTTAAATAATTTAGCAACAAGCCTAAAGGAAAATCCTATAAACGGTCATATTGGAATTGGTCATACAAGATGGGCTACTCATGGTGAACCATCAGATGTTAATTCACATCCTCATACTACAGAAAATGCTACAATTAGTGTAGTTCACAATGGTATTATAGAAAACTATATGAAATTAAGAGAATGGTTAACTTCAAAAGGATATAAGTTCTTCTCTGAAACAGATACAGAAGTTATACCAAACTTAGTTGACTACTACTATGAAGGTGATTTATTTGAAGCAGTTGTTAAAGCAACTTCTAAACTTGAAGGAAGTTTTGCAATTGGAGTAATAGCTAAAAATGAACCTGATAAAATAGTTGCAGTTAGAAAAGATAGTCCTCTTATAGTTGGCTTAGGAAAGAATGAAAGCTTTATTGCTTCAGATATTCCTGCTGTATTAAACCATACAAGAGAAGTTTATTTATTAGAGGATAAAGAGTTTGCTATTTTAACATCAAATGGCGTTGAACTAAGAAATGAAGATGGAGAAAAAATTGAAAAGGAAATTTACCATGTTACTTGGAACATCGATGCAGCTGAAAAAGGTGGATTTGAAGATTTCATGTTAAAAGAAATTCATGAACAACCAAAAGCTGTTAAAGATACTTTAGCAGGTAAAATTGTCTTAGGAAAAGAAATAACAATAGATAATATAGCATTTACAAAGAAAGAGTTAGAAAACTTTGATAGAATTTATATAGTGGCTTGTGGAACTGCATACCATGCTGGTTTAGTTGGTAAAACAGTAATCGAAAAATTTGCTAAAATACCAGTAGAAGTTGATATAGCATCTGAGTTTAGATATAGAGATCCAATGATAACTGATAGAACATTAATAATCGTTGTATCTCAATCTGGTGAAACTGCTGACACTTTAGCTGTTTTAAGAGATGGTAAGAAACAAGGTGCTAGAGTTTTAGCTATAACTAATGTTGTAGGTTCATCTGTATCAAGAGAAGCTGATGATGTATTCTATACATTAGCTGGGCCTGAAATAGCTGTTGCTTCAACAAAGGCTTATGTTACTCAATTAGCAGCATTTTATATCTTAGGATTATATTTTGCTTCATTAAAAGGCACTATGTCAGATGAAGAAATCGAAGAAATTAAGACACATTTATTAGAGATACCAAATAAAATAGAAAAAGCATTAGGAATGAAAGATTCTCTTCAAAAATTTGCTTCTTCTCACTATAATCATAAAGATATGTATTTCTTAGGTAGAGGGCTTGACTATGCCGTTGCAATGGAAGGCTCATTAAAACTTAAAGAAATATCTTATATTCATTGTGATGCTTATGCTGGTGGTGAATTAAAACATGGTCCTATAGCTTTAATAGAAAAAAATACTGCAGTTATTACTCTTTTAACTCAAGAAGGACTAAAAGATAAAATGATTAGTAACGTTAGAGAAGTTTCTACAAGAGGTGGAAATATATTTGCAGTTGTAAATGAAGGCGATACTACTACTAAGGAAGTTGTTGATGACTTAGTTTATATACCAAAAACTATTGATATGTTAACTCCACTAGTAAGTGTTGTTCCACTACAATTAATTTCTTATTACGTTGCAAAACAAAAAGGCTGTGACGTTGATAAGCCAAGAAACCTAGCAAAATCTGTTACAGTTGAATAATAATAGAAAGGATACACAATATGTGTATCCTTTTTTTAGTTAAACAATTCAGTTATTTCTTCAGAACTTAAGCTACTTAAGAAACCTCCATTAGTATAATTTCCATCCATTATATCATTAATAATTTCTTTCTTACTTTCTTGTAGTTTAATTATCTTTTCTTCAATACTTCCCTTTGCGATAAGCTTAATAACTTCTACAACATTCTTTTGTCCAAATCTATGTGCTCTATCGGTTGCTTGGTCTTCAATAGCTGGATTCCACCATGGATCAAAATGAATAACAACATCTGCTGATGTTAGATTTAATCCTGTTCCTCCTGCTTTCAATGATATTAAAAATACTTTAACTTTGTTTGAATTATTAAATTCATTTACAAGCTGAACCCTTTCTGAAGCCTTCGTACCTCCATCTAAATAGAAATACTCAATCCCTTCTGCTTCAAAAATATTTTTTATACTATCAAGTACAGATGTAAATTGAGAGAATAATAATATCTTATGATTATTATTTATAAATTCATTTATTAGTTCTACAGTTATATCAATCTTACCACTTCCCCCAGTGTATCCTTCAACAAGTATACTTGGATCTAATGCAAGTTGTCTAAGCTTAGTTAAATAAGAGAAAATTGTGATCTTATCTTTAGTCACACCCTTTTCTCTCATTTTTATTTTAATATCATCTACATAAGATTTATAGACCTTCTTTTGCTCTTTAGTCATTTCAATTACATATCTTTTTTCAATTTTATCTGGCAACTCACTCATAACATCACTTTTTAATCTTCTAAGTATAAATGGTTTAATAAGCTTCTTTAATTCAGATGTTCCTTTTCCCATTTTAATAAATTTATCTTGGAATTTTCTTTTGGAATATAAATATCCAGGCATAATATAATCAAATAAAGACCACAATTCTAAAAGATTATTTTCAATTGGAGTTCCTGTTAATGCAAATTTTACCTTAGCATTTAATTCTTTAACAACTTCACTACTTTGTGATAAAGGGTTTTTAATATTTTGAGCCTCATCAATTATACAATAATCAAAGTTAATACCTTCATATAAATTATAATCATTTCTTAATGTTCCATAAGTTGTAATTAACACATCATACTCATTAACATCTTCTTTTGTAAATGCTCTTTCTTCTTTGTTTCCATGGATTATCTTAATCTTCAAAGAAGGGGCAAACTTTTCAAATTCACTTTTCCAATTATAAATTAATGATGTTGGTGTTATTATGATACTTTTCTTTCCAAGTTCCGATAATAAAAATGTAATAGTCTGAAGTGTTTTTCCTAATCCCATTTCATCTGCTAAAATTCCACCAAATTCATAATAACTTAAAGTTTTAAACCACTTAAACCCTGTTAATTGATAATCTCTCAAAGTTGCTTTTAATTCTTTTGGCACTTCATAATTAACACTATTTAAATTTTCTATTTTATAAGAAATATGTTCTACTATATCTTTACCGTGTATAAAAGATAAATTATTTTCTTTTATGCTATTGTTGATAAATAATGCTTTGCTTTTATGTACCTTAATTTCATTAGATTCAATAATGGATTCTTCATTTAAGCTATCAATTAAATTAAATAATTTACTTACTTCTTCATCTTTTAAATCAATAAAACTTTCATCTTTTAACTTAAAAAATCTTCTATTGTCCTTAAAAGCAGCAATTATTTTCTTATATTCATCTTCACTAACATTTTCTATATTAAAAGAAAATTCTAAATAATTCCCTCTTCCTTCTGTAATAGAAGCATTCAACGATGAAGCTCCATAAATCCTTCTTTCTTTAAATCTATCAGAATAATATACAGTAGCTTTATCTTTTAATATTGATAAATCATCTGAAAGTAGCTCAAATAATTTTTCATCATCGCCGTTAAACATAAATACATCTTTACTTCTATAAAAAGCAAAATTATTTAATATTTTTTCTATTTCTTCTTCTTCATTTAAGTCTCTAATAACATACTCATTATCCTTTTCGCCTTTTATCATATTAAAATTTACGTCACCATAATAAATCTTAACTAAGGCCCAAGTTTTCTTCCTATCTCTATCTAAATATACTTCAAACCTTGGTTTTTCTTTAACTATACTTTTTTTAAGACTATCATCTATATTTATTTCATCACTTATAGTTTCAAATAAAGGTAAAACTTTATTAAACACTTCTTTCTTTTTATTATCTTTAAACACAATCACAGGAGCTTTTATAAATATATCATTTATAGTTTTATAATATTTTATTTGATTTTCACTAGGTAAATAAATATTATTCTCATAAAGATATACATCACCTTTATAATTTAATGGTTTTGGTACGTCTTCATTAGAAGAAATTTTAATTTCTCCGTTTTCTTCATTTATATTGAACTTTACCGGCAATTCTTCTTTAAGTACTTGTAATTCAAGTGTAGTAACAGCTTCAGTGAATGTTATAAATTTATCCCCTACGCTGCTTAATAACCTTCTTAAAGCACTTTGAGGTATAAATAAAGACTTATTATTCCCAAATATACTGTTAGTAATTCTATTAATTGAATACTCCTTTTCAAAAGGTTCATTTAAAGATACATATTCTTCAATAAAATTTAAAATATTTTCATCTTCTTCTGAAAAATAATGTATTGATGGATCATATTTAAATTCTTTTCCATATGATAATGTTTTATTATATCTTCTAGCATTAATTAATTCTGCTATATTCTTAACAACATAATATTTTTTAGTCCCTATTTTCAAATCTAACTCATAGAAATATTTATATTTTGTTATATCCTTCTTAGTTAAATTTACTTGTATGCTAGCCCTTTCTTTATTACAGTTGTTTATTTTATTTATTACGCTAAGTAATTTATCTGAATAATCCTCATTTTCACTATCCAAATTATTTATTTTCTCTTTTTTAGCATTACTTTTTTCTTCAACTGCTGCTTCAAATTTATAAAACGTAGCCCCTATATGCTTACAAATATATGTTGAATTAAAATCACAATTATTTTCAAAATCTACGCAATTACATTCAGTATAAATTAACTCATTCTTTTTTAAGTCAAATGATAAATTTGTATTATAAACATTTAAATCATTTTCAGACATGACTTTCCCATATATATCTAAGGATCCATATTCTTTATCTGCTATAGATTTTATATCCAGTACTAATCCTTCTTTAAAACATTTCATTCCCCTATAAAGACGATTATTACTATCTTTTTTTAATATTAATGCGTTTAGCTGCGTCACATTCATCCTAAGTCACCTCATTAAATGAACTATTTTATATATTAACTTTATTTAGAGTTTATTCATTTCAATTATTCTAAAAAAGCACTATCAATTATTTTACCACATTTTTCACTAACTGATACATTATTTTAACAAAAAAGAATGTATCAAAATATCTTTATTTTGATACATTCAATAAATTTAAATGATTTCTTTGTATGTTTCCTCTTTAAATCCTACTAATACTTTTTCTTCAGTGATTAATAATGGTCTTTTTACAAGCTTTCCATCACTTGCCAAAAGCTTAATCATTTCTTCTTGACTCATATCTTTCAACTTATCTTTTAAATTCATTTCTCGATATAAAACACCTGAAGTATTAAAGAATTTTTTAATTTCTAATCCACTTAACTTTATCCATTTACCTAATTCTTCTTCTGTAGGATTATTTAATACTATATCTCTATCTTCAAAATCTACATTATTTTCTGTTAAAAATTTCTTTGCTTTTCTACAAGTTGTACATTTAGGATATTCAATAAATAATTTTTTCATAAGTATCTCCTTTTTTCATTTTTTTATAATTCTATCACACTTATAATATAATAGTAAATAATAGTATAAATTTTATATTTTTATTTATGATTAATATTAGATAATTGTATATAATATATATATTAAAATTATTATTTTTTTAGTAAAAGGAGTTGATATCTTGGAAAATTCACTAAATAAAAATGAATCTCTTTTTAATATTATTAATACGTTGATAATCAATAGAAATTACATAGAAGCTGAAAATATATTAAACTCTACAACCAATAGGAATTCAGAGTATCATTATCTATATGGATTAATTTTAAAGAATAAGGCTTGGTTTGATGCAGCTTTACCTCACTTTAAAAAAGCAGTACTCTTATCACCAAACAATACCCAATATAAAGATGAACTTATTTCACTTATGGGCAGACATAGATATTATTCAGATGATTACTATAATAACAGTTATAGAAGAAGAAATCGTGGTTGTTCATGCTGCTGTTGTGATGATTGTTGTGATTGCTGTGACTGTGGTAATTTTAGCTGTTGTGACCTTATTTGTTTAGATCAATGCTGCGAATGTATGGGTGGAGACTTAATAGATTGTATTTAATATTATTTCTATTATTTTATTGAATCACTTATTTACATTAATGTGAATATATTATAATGATTTAACAATCTTTCTAAGGAGATTTAATATGAACCCTTATAAGGTACTAGGTGTACGACCTAATGCATCTTTAGATGAAATTAAAACAGCCTATGAATCCCTTGCAAATACCTATGATATAAATAGTTATGAAGGTTCTCTAGAAGAACCTCTTGCTGAAGATAAGCTTTCAGAGTTAAATACAGCCTATAATAGTTTAATTAATGAGTATAAATACAAAGATATACGTGAATTAATTGAAAAGCAACAATTTTTATCAGCTGAAACACAATTAAATTTAATTACTGATAAGTCATCTGCTGAATGGAACTATTTACAAGGCTTTGTATTATTAAAAAAAGGTTGGTTCAAAGCAGGAGTTAATCATATGAAGGTGGCTGCAGAACTTAATCCAGATAATGAGGAATATCAAGAGGCATTAATGGTTTTAGCTAAAAAAGTAAGACAAATGAAGGCAAATTATGCTCGTGCTATGCAAAGTAATGCAGCTGCACAAAATAATAATAACATGTGTGGCGGCGGTGGCGGAAACCAAGCTAATATGTGTGGCGGACAAGGATCTGGTGGCGGAATTGATCCAAATGTATTAAATATGTTGATGAATAATGCTGGTAATATGGGCGGTGCTAATCCTATGGGTGGAGGAGCTAATAACATGGCTGGTGCAGCTAATAATGCCAATCCTATGAATGGAGCAACTAATCCTTTAAATAATATGGCTGGCATGGCTAATAATATGGGTGGAAATCCAATGCAAAATATGCTACTCCAAAGTCTTTTAGGCGGTGGTGGTAATGGAATGAATATGTGTGGTAACGGCGGTGGTGGAATGTGCTAAAACATCGCTTAGACGTCCAAAACTATCTATGAAGCTATAAAGGAGTCTTATAATGTTTGGATACGTCACACCTCTTAAAAGCGAACTTAAAGTTAAAGAATTTGAATACTTTAGAAGCTATTATTGTGGCTTATGCAACGAAATTAAAAATCAATTTGGTAATATTCCTAGATTCTGCCTAAATTATGATTTAACTTTCATTGGTTTTATGTTAGATGGACTTTTTAGTGATCCTCTAAAATTAAAAGAGGTAAAATGTATACGCCATCCCGGTAAAAAACTTATTATTACTGCTGAATCCCAATGTTTAAATTATTGTGCAGACTTAAGTATATTACTATTTGATTATAAACTTAAAGATAATATAGAAGATGATAAAAGTATAAAAAGTAAGTTTTTTAAGCTACTTCTTTCACCCTCATCTAAAAAGAGTTTTAATAATTTAAATACAATAGCTGATAAAATATCAACTAATTTAAACCTAATTTCTAATTTTGAAAAGACAAAAGCCTTTTCTTCATTAGATGAAATATCTCATCCTTTTGGAGATATTATGGCATGTGTATTAAGTGATTTTCCGTATAAATTTGAAGAAGATAGTAAAATATTAAGGGATAACTTATATTCACTTGGATATTTTATTGGTAAATGGATTTATTTAATAGATGCTTTAGATGATTTAAAAGATGATATGTCTACAAATAATTTTAATCCTTATAATATTTTATATAACACCCAAAATTTATCTTACGAAGATTTAATATCTTACTGCATTGAGGATATTGATTTTTCTATTTTGAATAGCTTGGTTAATTGTAGTGAAATTTTAAAAAACATTCCATTTAAAAAACATTATAGTATAATTGAAAATGTTATTAATCTTGGAATGCTAAACAAATATTATGAGGTATTAAATAAATATCCTTTTATTAATATCAAAAAGATAAATACCAGTAGTTAACTACTGGTATTTTCTATATTATTTATTGTAAGCTACAATATCTCTTTTACTATCTACTATTACATTTCCCTCTTTATCTAATTCATATATTGATGTAACTGTAACTTTTTTTATGTCACCTTTTAAATCTTGAATTTTAGCTATAAAATAGCTTTTCACTCTTTTACTTATCTCTTGTGGCTCTTCTACTTCACTTGTAAAAGTACCTTCAGTAGTTTCTACAATAATTTGTGTTTTGTCATCTTTTGTTCCAAATATATAAGAATTGCTAGTATCATTATATAAATCTACACGAATTAAAGCTCCATCAAATAAAACAGCTTCTTTCATTAAATTTAAATTTAATTCCTTTTCTTTATTTGCAGGAACATCAAAATTTATACATTCACTTATTCCATCCGGTGAAATTGACCATCCATCCTCTTCTTTAATTAATGCATAAACATAATCTTCATTTGTTTCTTCACCATTAATTACTGCATTAATATTAACTACTGCTTTTTTTAAATTTTCATTAATCTCTTCTATACTTTTTGTAGTTGATGAATTAATAGTTGCATCTTTTCTGTTATTTTTAATCATATTTATTATTTTATTTGCATCATATCCTATATAATCTATATATTCATCAGAGTACAACTTAACCATTTCTTCAATATTATTTTCTGTATTATATTTATTAAATAATTCTAACACCTCTTCTGAAGTGCTAACTCTAACCATTTCTACTTTTTTCCCACAACCTATAAGCAAAATAGAAATAATAGAAACAAGGCACAATATCGTTAATAATCTTTTAATTTTTTTCATAAAAACTTCCTCACAATCCTAATTTTCTCTCACTAAGTATACAACATGTTGCAGGAAATTTCACTAATAATTATATAACTTACTTTGTAAATTTTTTAATTTATTTAAATGATTATCATAATCTTTAACTACACCATAAATATCATTTAAAATACTTTTTTCCATATTTTCATTTTCCTCAATAAATTTATTTGCATTTTTATTTCCCATTTCCATTGCTTTTATCGCATGTTCACAAACTTCACAGTCAGTATCTACAGGAATAAGCTTAATTTTTTCAAAAGCTTCTGCTATATTTCCTCTTATCCCCAATGAATCACTTGCATTTCCACCTAATTCTTCTATTCTATGTGTAATTGCTTCCTCATGTTTTTTAAATGATTCTATTATCTCTTTTAATGTGCTTTTTAACTCTAAATTTTCAGCTTTATCTAAATAATCCTTAAATGTAGCTCCTCCCATATGAACTCCTGTCAAAAATTTATTTAATTCCTTTATAACCTTATCTCTCATTTTTATCACCTCTATACTTTTTACATTATTTTTCCCATTATAAAAAATATTATTTATAAAATCATCAAAAAATTAAATATTTTTTATTAGTGTTTATACAAAAAAGGATATGCATTTCTGCATACCCTTTTTATTAATCTAAATCACGTATATAAAATCCTTTATTAAATACTTCTTTATCATATTTAATTTCAAGCTTATTACAAGCTCTAACATCTTTTTTATTAACTACGAATTTTATTCCACTAATTATAACTTCTTCATCTTCATCACTCTTAAAATCTGGATACAAATCATATGCTGGTCTTCCACATCCATAAAACACCTTTATTCTCACATACTCTTCCGAACTATTTTCTATAAGCTCATTTAATGCATTTTTTGCTTTTTCATCAAAAGTAAATTCCATTTTACTTCCTCCTAAGTATTTTTATAATAATATAATTTTACTTTGCACTACCTAAGTTAAATTCATCATGAAGCAATCTTATAGCATCTTTTACCTTACTAGTGTAAATTAAACACCATATTGTCATATTAGAATCTGTTGTTTGTAAAATTTCAATCTCATTACTAGTTAAAGTATTTATTATCCTTGCCATTACACCTGGAACACCATTCATACCAGCTCCTACTATAGCAATAGTACTACAGCCTTCAATTATAGTATATTTAATTTCAGCTTTTTTCATTATTTCATCAAGCTTTTTCTTCTCAGAAGCATCTATTGTGAACATTTGATGTTCAGGGAAAATGTTAATTAAATCTAAGCTTATATGATTTTTAGCAAGCAATTCTAATAAATTTTTATATGAACCTTTATCTCTATTATCTGATAATCTTACTCTAACCTGAATTCTATTATTTAAATGAGTAATTCCAGAAATTAATCTCTTTTCTTCTTCTGAAACACTACTCTTTATCACTGTACCTTTACAGTCATTCATTGTGTTTTTAATAACTAATGGTACATTTCCTTTCTTAGCTAATGCTACAGCCTTAGGATGTATTACTTTAGCACCATGATCAGCTAATTGAAATACTTCATTGTAAGAAATCTCATTTATAAGTGAAGCATCTTCAACAACCCTTGGATCAGCGGTCATAATTCCATCTACATCAGTATATATATCAATTTCTTTTGCTTTTAAAGCAACACCTAATATACACGCTGATGTATCACTGCCTCCTCTTCCTAATGTTGTGAAAAAGCCATCTTCAGTTACACCTTGGAATCCTGTAATAACCGGTACTTTGCCAGCTTCTAATACTTTCATTATATTAGTAGTATCAACTTTAATTGATTTCGCATCAGTAAAGTTATCATCAGTTATTATTCCCGCTTGACCTCCTGTCAATGGAACAGCAGTTATTCCGTGCTTATATAAATCATTGCACATTACTACAGAACTTATTATCTCTCCACAGCACATTAATAAATCCTGAGCACTTTTATTATTATCTTTAAAATTACTATCTACAAGTGATAATAGGCTATCTGTAGCATAGGGTTCTCCAAATCTCCCCATTGCCGATACAACTACTACTGGCTTTAAGCCACTTTCAATAGCTTTTCCTATTTTCTTTATTACTTGTTTTCTTCTTTCTTCTGTTGATACAGATGTTCCTCCGAACTTTTGCACTATAATATCCAAGGAATCTTCCCCCTTAAGTTTTCTAAGCTCTCGCTCTCTTTATCTTTCCTTCCTCAGCAGAGATTACTATGACATTAGTTCCTACTTTCGTTACACATTCCCATGGTATTTCAACGTATTCTTTGCTACCAAAGAAGCTAAACTTACCTGCACTAATACCAACCACCAGGAATTTAAGATATCCATCTTCATCTATTACAAAATCAATATTTGAAGCAGTATCATATTTTTCTGCACTTTCAAGATTAAAAATTTCATATCCTTCTAATTCACTTAAATTTCTTATCTTACTTTCTGGTTTCTTTTCATAATATTCAAAATCCTTCATGATAATTACCTCCTTGTTATACATAATATTATGCATCAGTTTGATAATATATTACTTTAAGGATTAGAACATAAAACCTTCAAATACCAACTTTACATAACTAATATATCAACTATATTTGCAACTTACAATAAAAACTTTTCATCAGTACTATTCTTATATGCAACTTTAGAATTTTCTAAAATTGTATTTAGTTTTTCTGCCTCAACACCTTGCCCAACAAAAGCTGTACTGATTATTCCTGGTTTAAAACATCTCTCCAATACATAGTTTATGTCATTTTGATCGATTTTGTTAATTCTATCAATAACATCTTCTTGAGTTTTTATCTTATTTTGTAATAAAAAGCATTTTGCATTAGCAAACATTCTTGATGACGTACTTTCTAACCCTAAAATATAATTTGCTTTTATTTTTTCTTTATTAATTTCTAATAATTCATTACTAATACCTTCTCTAGCAAATTTTTGCAATTGTTCGTTAATAACACTTATTGCTTTATCACAATACTTATTGCTTAATCCAGTGTAAATATTCATAGTCCCAACACCTAAGTAAGGTTGCATATATGAATAAATTGTATAACACAATCCTAATTCTTCTCTTACTTTTTGGAAAAGTATTGATGATGCTCCGCCTCCGAAAATATTATTTAATAATACTAATGAGTAGGATTTATCGTTAGCATATGGTAATCCATTTAGTCCAAGATTAATATGCACTTGTTCAATTTGCTTTTCACAATACTTACTATCATTTTTAAGTATAATATCTTCATATGTTGGTTTATAGATATCATCTTTACTCCATCCACCAAAATATTCCTCAATAAGTTTCCTTAATTCTTTTTCATCAAACTTACCACATATACTAAGTACTGAATTATATGGTGTATAATGAGTCCTAATATAATCCTTTATTTTCTTTCTATTAAAAGACCTAATTCTATCTGGTGTACCTAAAATTGGATAAGCTAACGAATTATTTCCAAAAATAGCTTCAGAATGTATTTCGTCTAATACATCTTCAGGATTATCTTGGCTCATATTAATTTCTTCAATTACTACACCTTTTTCCTTTTCAATTTCTTCTTCATCAAATTTAGAATTTAATAACATATCAGAAATTACTTCTAAACATAAATCTGCATGAGTATTTAAAGCCTTTATATAATAACAAGTAGTTTCCTTACTTGTATAAGCATTTATTTGCCCTCCAATGTTTTCAATCTCTTGAACTATTTCTTTTGCACTTCTTTTTTCTGTGCCCTTGAAAAACATATGTTCAATAAAGTGTGATATACCATTCTCATCTTTTGATTCATTTCTAGAACCATTTTGAACCATAATACCTACACTTATAGAATTGACATGTTCAATATATTCAGTAACTACTCTTAAACCATTATCTAATGTATATAAATTAAACATACTTACCTCCATTTTTATAAGTTTGCTTTTAGTTTATTTTAATCTTATCATATTTATTCTATATAGTAAAAAAAAGAGAATTATTCTTAATTCTCTTTTACTATTTCAATTATTCAGTTACTTCATCTGGTGGAAGTGCGTCTTTTCTTGAAAGATTTATTCTTCCTTGCGAATCTATTTCAGTAACCTTAACTAAAATCTCATCACCAACAGATACAACATCTTCAACTTTTTCTACTCTCTTTTTATCAAGCTTAGAAATATGACAAAGACCTTCTTTATTAGGTAATATTTCTATAAATGCCCCAAATGCAGCAATTTTAGTAACCTTACCTAAATAAACTTCACCTGCTTCAACCTCTTTAGTTAAGCCTTCAATGATTCTTATTGCTTCATTAACTCCATCATGATCTGGAGAAGAAACAAATACTGTACCATCTTCTTTAATATCAATTTTAACGCCAGTATCAGCTATTATTTTATTAATAACTTTTCCACCAGCTCCGATAACATCTCTAATCTTTTCTGGATCAATTGAAATAGTAGATGTCTTTGGTGCAAACTTAGAAACTTCTTTTTTTGGTTCTGGAATACATTCATTAATTTTATCTAAAATGTGTAATCTTGCTTTTCTTGCATTTTTAATTGCCGTTTCAATAACGTTAAAGCTTAATCCTTTAATTTTAGTATCAACCTGTATAGAAGTTATACCTTCAGTAGTTCCAGCTACCTTAAAGTCCATATCTCCAAAGAAGTCTTCGATTCCTTGAATATCAGTTAAAACTTCTTCTTCAGTTAAATCTTCTGATGTTATAAGTCCCATTGCAATACCTGCTGCTGGTCTCTTTATTGGAACACCTGCATCTAATAATGCTAATGTAGATCCACAAACAGAAGCTTGAGAAGTAGAACCATTTGAGCTTAATACTTCTGAAACTAATCTAATGGTATATGGGAATTCCTCTTCTGAAGGAATAAGTGGTTCTAAGGCTCTTTCTGCTAAAGCTCCATGACCTATTTCTCTTCTACCCGGCCCTCTTAATGGTCTTACTTCACCAACAGAGTAAGCTGGGAAATTATAGTGGTGCATATATCTCTTAGATTCTGTTTCACCTATACCATCTATAATTTGAATATCTCCAACAGCCCCTAAAGTAGCTACTGTCATAACTTGAGTTAATCCTCTTGTAAATAAACCTGTTCCATGAGTTCTTGGTAATAAATCAACTTCACAAGTTATTTTTCTTATTTCATCGAATGCTCTTCCATCAGGTCTTCTAGAGTGATTTAATAGCATATCTCTAACTACTTCTTTTTGCATGTTGTAGATTATTTCTTTAGCATCTCCAAAGTTATCTGGATACTTTTCTGCAAACTCTTCAGTAATTTTATCGTTTACTAAATCCATAGCTGCATTTCTTTCATCTTTATCAGTAATCCACATAGCTTCTTTAATCATTTCACCTGCAAATTCTTCTATATCTTTTGCAAGTTCTTCATTAGGTTTATATAAAACTGGTTCATCTTTCTTCTTACCAAACTTCGCCATAGCTTCTTCTTGGAAAGTAACAATTTCTTGGCACTTTTCAAAACCATATTCAATTGCACCTATCATTACGTCTTCAGGTATTTCATCTCCACCTGCTTCAATCATCATAACTCTTTCTTTTGTTGCACAAACAGTTAATTGAAGAATACTTTCTTCTCTTTCTTTAGATGTTGGATTTAAAACATAATTACCATCGATTAAACCAACTTGCACTGCTGCAACTGGTGTTGTAAAAGGAATACTTGATAGACATAATGCCATTGATGCTGCATTAATTGCTAGAATTTCTGGTAAGTTATCTTGTTCTACTGATACAACTGTACAAACCACTTGAACGTCATTTCTATATCCTTTTGGGAATAAAGGTCTTAATGGTCTATCTACAGCTCTTCCGAAAAGAATTGCGTTTTCTGAAGGTCTACCTTCTCTTTTTATAAATCCGCCAGGTATTTTACCTACAGCGTATAATCTTTCTTCGTATTCAACACTTAATGGGAAGAAATCAATCCCATCTCTTGGTTTTTCTGAAGCATTAACATTAGTTAAAATAACTGTATCTCCATAGCTCATAAAAATAGCTGCATTTGATAACATTCCAACTCTACCAAATTCAACTTTCATAGTTCTACCAGCTATATTTTTTTCTAGTACATTAGTCATTTAATAACCTCCCTTCAGGTTTTGCGGTTCTTCAATTTTAATTTTTTTAAAATAATAGAGCGGATAAAACCCGCTCTATAAAGACTATCTTCTTAAGCCTAATTGTGCTATTATTGCTCTGTATCTTTCGATATCTTGTGCAGCTAAGTAGTTTAAAAGACCTCTTCTTTGTCCAACCATCATTAAAAGACCTCTTCTTGAGTGGTGGTCTTTCTTGTGAACTTTTAAGTGTCCAGTTAATGAGTTGATTCTTTCAGTTAAAAGAGCGATTTGAACTTCTGGTGAACCAGTGTCTCCTTCGTGTCTTCCGTATTGTTTGATTAATTCTTGCTTTCTTATTGCGTCCATAATGACACCTCCAGTAATTTTATCCCCTATTTCCAGGAAAAGAGAAATCACCCTCAAATCTTAGAAGTAGGTTCTTCATGAAATATTATAGCAAAGTCCGTCTATCTTGTAAACATAATTTATTATTTTAAATCTATTTAGAATTTATTATCTAATAATCTAGGTTTATAAATTATTTTGACATATTGCTATATTTCTTTCTTCAGCATATTTTTTATCTTTTTTTAGTTGAGTTATTAACTCTTCAATATTATTAAACTTTACTTCATCTCTTATTCTATCAATAAAGTAAACATTAATTTCTTTATCATAAATATCATTGTTAAAGTCTAAAATGTAGGTTTCTATTGTTAAGTCTATCCCATTAACTGTAGGATTATTCCCTATAGATGTAATTCCTTTGAAAATTTTTCCGTTTACTTCTACATTTGTATAATAAACTCCTTTTTTAGGAATGACCTTTTTGCCTTTAACTTCTAAATTAGCTGTTGGAAATCCTATTGTTCTTCCTAATTTCTTACCATCTACAACCTTCCCACATAACATAAATGGTCTAGATAACATATTAAATACTTTGTTTACATTTCCCTGTAATAATTCATTTCTAATTAATGTCGAACTAATAACCTCATCATTTATCATACATGGTTCCATAACATATAATTTATAATTATATTTTTCTTGAAGTTTTTCTAAAAGTTCAACATTTCCTAAATTTTTATATCCAAATTTAAAGTTAAATCCAACAACAATACCTTTAACTTTATAATAATCACAAAGCCATTTTACAAACTCTTCTGGCATCATTTTCATAATTTCATCGTCAAAGTCTTTAAATGCTAGTATATCTATACCTTTTTCCTCTAAAACTTTAATCTTTTCATCATTACTCATTATTAATTGAATATGGCAATTAGGATTAAGAAAAATTCTAGGATGATTCTTAAAAGTAAAAACTATAGCTTTTCCATTATTTTCTTTAGCTAAACCTTTTACTTTCTCTATTAAGGATAAATGCCCTAAATGTAATCCATCAAAACTACCTAAAGCTATATAATTATTTTTTTCTTCATTTTTAAGAGTGTTATTATCATATATTAGCATTAATTTTTTCTCCTATGTGATTAGTAACTTCTCTATTTTAAAGCCTAAATCATTTTTCTTACCAAGACCTATAAAATTATTTTCTTCATCATATACTCTATATAACTTCTGATTTATCACTTTATCGTTAGTAAATCTATTATCTCCAACTCTAACTCCATTAATTAGTAGATTAACATATTTTCCTCGAACAATAATTTTATCATACTTTTCTAGAGCTTCTTCCATAGATAATATATATTCATTTATATTTTCTTTTGTCAAATCATTTATATTAATTGATTCTTCTTGCGAAAACACTGATGTTTTAGCTCTATTTAATTCTGTCATAGTTGCAAAAACACCTAGCTTTTCTCCTATATCATAACATAAACTCCTTATGTAAGTACCCTTAGAACAACTAACCTTCATTGAAATATAAGGATTATTGATTTTAATATCCTCTATATTATAAATAGTAATCAATCTTCCTTCTCTTTCAACTTCTATGCCTTTTCTCGCTAACTCATAAAGTCTAACTCCATTTTGCTTTAAAGCAGAATACATCGGTGGAACTTGTGAGTATTCTCCTATAAAGCTATTAACAGCTTGAAGTATTTCAACATCTGTTAAATGATTACAATCTTTTTCTTCTAATACTTCACCTTCTAAATCATAAGTAGTTGTCCTAATTCCTAACTTTAAAGTTACTTCATATACTTTTTCAGAATTCATAATATAATCTATTATTTTAGTTGCTTTCCCTATACAAATAGGTAATACCCCTGTTGCTTCTGGATCTAATGTTCCTGTATGACCTACTTTACCTGTTCCTGCAACTTTCTTTACTATTCTTACAGCATCAAAAGATGACATTCCTTTAGGTTTAAAAATATTTAAAACACCATTCATCTATTACAACTCTTTCTGTATTTCATTTAATATTTCATATTTAGCTTCTTCCATTGATATATTTTTAATTTTTATCCCTGAAGCTCTTACATGACCGCCACCGCCAAAAATTTCAGCTATTTTTCTTACATCAACGTAGCTTTTCGCTCTTAAACTTGCTTTAACGCCATCTTCAACTTCTTTAAGTAATAATGTTACTTCCACACCCTTAATTTGAAGTCCATATGAAATTATATCTGATGTATCACCTACATCTATTCCTAAATCTGCTGTAAAATCTTTATCAATTTCTAACAACGCAACTTTTCCATTTAATATAAGTTGCATACTGCTTAAAGCTTTTCCAATTAATTTTATTCTGCTAAAATCTTTATTATCAAAAAGATTTTGATATATGCTTGTATTATCAACACCTATTTTCTTTAAAGCAGCCGATATTGTATGAGTTCTTTCAGTAACATTAGAATGTCTGAATGCCCCTGTATCAGTTACTATTGAAGTATATATGCATGTTCCTATTTCTTTTAAAGTATTATTATTTTCATCATTAAAAGAAATACCCATATATCCTAATAATTCAAATACTATTTCTGCAGTTGCTGCAGCTTTTGAATCTATATAATTAATATCTCCGTATTTATCATTTGAAAGATGATGATCTATATTTATTATTGTACCAGTGAATTCATTTAAATTTGCACTTACTCTCTCTAAATTACCACAGTCTAATACCACTACTATATCAGTGTCATTTGTAGCTTCTACAACGTTCCCAAGAATTTCTTCAGATCCTTTTAAAAATTTCAAATTATCTGATAAACTATCTTTTGAGATTACATAGCAATTCTTATTTAAACTTTTTAATCCATTAAGAAGTGCAAGGACACTACCTACAGCATCACCGTCAGGTGATACATGATAGGTAATGCCTATTTTTTTGCCCTTTAAAATATACTCTGCAATTTGACTTAAAGTCATATTACTTTTCTTTTACCTTTTGAATTAATTCTTCAATATGCATTCCATAATTAATTGAATCATCAAGTTCAAATATAATTTGAGGATTATATCTTAAATTAATTCTTTGCCCTATTTCTTTTCTTATATATCCACTAGCATTTTTTAGAGCAACAAAAGTGTTGTTCTTTTCTTCATCATCTTTTCCAAATATACTTACAAATACTTTTGCATATCTTAAATCCTTTGTTACTTTAACATCAGTAACTGATACCATAGCAGTAAGTCTAGGATCTTTGATTTCATTTTGTATTATATTACTAATTTCTCTTTTTACTTCTTCGTTTATTCTTCCGCCTCTATAGTTAGCCATCTAAAACACCTCTTAAAGCTCTTTTCTTTTTATAGCTTCCATTGTAAATGATTCTATAACATCGCCTTCTTTAAGATCATTGAATTTTTCTACACTTAAACCACACTCGTAACCCTTAGCTACTTCTTTAGCATCATCTTTAAATCTCTTTAATGAAGCTAATGTTGATTCAAATATAACTATACCATCTCTGATAACTCTAATTTCAGAATTTCTTACAATTTTTCCATCAGTAACATAGCATCCAGCTATAGTTCCAACATTTGAAATCTTATAAGTCATTCTTACTTCAGCTTTACCATTTACAACTTCTTTATATTCTGGTTCAAGCATACCAATCATTGCTGATTTAACATCTTCAATTGCATCATATATAATTCTATATGTCTTTATCTCGATATTTTCTTTTTCTGCTTGAACTGTAGCATTTCCATCTGGCCTTACATTAAATCCTATTACTAATGCATTTGAAGCAGCAGCAAGCGTAACATCAGTTTCTGTTATTGCTCCAACAGCACCATGAATAACTCTTACTTTAACATCATCAGTAGATAACTTTTCTAATGATTGTCTTATTGCTTCTACTGAACCTTGAACGTCAGCCTTAACAACTATAGCTAATTCCTTAACTTTACCTTCTTGAATTTGGCTATATAAGTCTTCTAGAGATACTCTATTTGAAGCTTGATGACTATCAGCCTTAATTTTTTGCTTTCTTAAATCAGCCATATTTCTTGCTGTTTTTTCATCTTTACAAACAATAAATCTATCTCCAGCAGCTGGTACTTCAGAAAGCCCTAAAATTTCAACTGGTATAGATGGTCCAGCACTCTTAATTTTCTTTCCTCTATCATCAAACATAGCTCTTATTCTACCATAAGTAGAACCAACTAAAATTGAATCTCCAACATTTAATGTTCCATTTTGAATAAGTAAAGAAGCAACAGCTCCTCTTCCCTTATCAAGCTTAGCTTCTATAACTGTTCCTTTAGCTTTTCTATTTGGATCAGCTTTTAATTCTTGCATTTCAGCAGTTAATAAAACCATTTCTAATAAGCTTTCTAAGTTTTCTCCTGTCTTAGCAGAAACTGGAACACAAATTGTATCTCCACCCCAGTCTTCTGAAACTAAACCATGTTCAGTTAATTCTTGTTTAACTCTATCAACATTTGCACCTGGTCTATCAATCTTATTGATTGCAACTATCATAGGAACATCTGCAGCTTTACAGTGATTTATCGCTTCTTTAGTTTGTGGCATTATACCATCATCTGCTGCTACTACTAATATTACTATATCAGTAACTTGAGCCCCTCTTGCTCTCATTGCAGTGAAAGCTTCGTGTCCTGGAGTATCTAAGAAAGTAATCTTTTCTCCATTTAAAGAAACTGTATAAGCACCTATATGTTGAGTTATTCCACCTGCTTCACTAGCAGTTACTTTAGCGTGTCTAATAGCATCTAAAAGTGAAGTTTTTCCATGGTCAACGTGACCCATTATTGTAACAATTGGTGGTCTCTTAACTAAATTTTCTTCAACAACATCTGTATCTTCTTCAAATGCTTCTAATTCAGTTTCTTCTTCCTTCTTTTCTACTAGCACTTCATATTTTTCACAAAGTTTTTCAGCAGTAGTAAAATCTATTTCTTGGTTTACACCAGCCATAACACCTAAGAATATTAAATTCTTAATAACGTCATTTGTTGGTTTTCCAAGTTTTTCACATAATTCTTTAACTGTAATTGTTTCACCAATTTCAATTACTCCACAAGCAGCTTCAGCATTTCTTTCCACTTCTTCTTGCTCTAACTCTTTTTTAGTCTTCTTTTTCTTTTTAACACCTTTATTTAGTGATTCAGCAAGTTCCTCTTCATATTCATCAACAAGACTCTTTTTCCCTTCTGAATCACCATTTGATGTATCTCCTAGTAATTCCTTTATAAGTGTAGCATCTTCATCTTCGATTACACTCATATGGTTTTTTACTTCAACACCAAACTCTTCCATTAATAAATTTATTAAATCTTTTGAGCTTACATTAAGCTCTTTTGCCAATTCATATACTCTAATCTTTGACAATAAAATCACCCCCGGTTAATTTCTTCCTTCTTCATTTTGGTATAAGGATAATAACTTTTCAGCCATATTTTTATCAGTTACAGCTAAAACTTTGATTTCCTCTCTCCCAATTGGGTTTCCTAGTTGTTCTTTTGAAAAGCCTTCTATAAGAGGAATTTTCTTTTCTGAGCAGTGATTTCTAAACTTCTTTTTAGTACTATTAGAAGCATCATCACTTAATATAACAAGATGAAATTTTATTCTGTTACGCTGCTCATCACATTTGCTATATCCTTCAATTAAATTCCCTGATCTTTTAGCAAGACCTAAAAAATTAAAAAACTTATTCATTAACTATCTCTTCCCTTAATCTGTTGTATATTTCTTCATCTATTGCAACATCAAGGTTTCTACTTAATCTCTTAGCTTTAAAAGCCTTTTCTAAGCATTCTATATCCTTACAGATATAAGCACCTCTACCTGCTTTTTTCCCTGTTAAATCAACAGAAACTTCGCCATCTTGACTCTTAACAACTCTAATAAGTTCCTTTTTAGGTTTCATTTCCATGCACCCTGTGCACATTCTTAAAGGTATTTTCTTTACTTTCATAAAAAAATCCCCCTATTCTTCTATTGTTTCTGTTGTTTCTTGAGCTGCCTCTGCTTGTGACTTACTTTTAATATCTATTTTCCAGTTTGTTAATTTTGCAGCTAATCTTACATTTTGTCCTTCTTTACCAATAGCAAGTGATAATTGATTATCATCAACAACAACTTTTGCAGATTTATTTTCTTCATCAACAGTCACACTTAAAACTTTAGCTGGGCTTAAAGAACTTGCGATAAATTCTTCTGGATTCTTGCTCCATTTTATTATATCAATTTTTTCACCTTTAAGCTCGTTAACTATATTTTGAACTCTTGATCCCTTAGGTCCAACACATGCACCCATCGGATCAACATTTTCATCATGAGAAATAACTGCTATCTTACTTCTTGAACCAGCTTCTCTAGAGATACTCTTTATTTCAACAACACCTTCATATATTTCTGGCACTTCTAATTCAAATAATCTCTTAACTAGTCCTGGATGTGTTCTAGAAACTATAATTTGAGCTCCTTTTGGAGTATTTTTAACTTCAACAACATATAATTTAATTTTTTCATTAAACTTATATTTTTCTCTTGGAATTTGTTCATTTGGTCCAATTGCAGTTTCAAGTTTTCCAATATTAACAAAAACATTTCCCTTATCTTCTCTTAGAACTGTTCCAGTAATAATATCATATTCTTTTTCTTTATATTCACCATAGATTATGCTTCTTTCAGCTTCTCTAATTCTTTGAGTAACCACACCTTTAGCAAGTTGTGCTGCAACTCTTCCAAAATTCTTTGGAGTAACTTCAAAATCAACAATATCATCTAAGTCATAAGTAGGTTTTATTTCTTGAGCTTCTTCTAATCCTATTTCAGTAACATTATCAAAAACTTCTTCTACTACAACTTTTTGAGAATAAACGTGTATTTCACCGCTTTCTCTATCAATTGTTACTTTAACATTTTGTGCTGATGATGTTGGTCCAGCATAATTCTTCTTATATGCAGCAACTAATGCATCTTCTATTGTTGTGAATAATAAATCTTCACTAATACCTTTATCTTTTACTATTTCTTTAAGAGCACCTATAAACTCTTGGTTCATCTTAAATACCCTCCTTACTATATTTCCCCTTCAATATTTGCAGACTTAATTTTATCTTTAGGAATATTCATTAAGTTTTCTGCTTCAACAACTATACTATCATCATTAACTTCTTTTAAAATACCTTTAACATTCTTTTTCCCATCAATAGATTTAGTGAATCTAACCATTACTTCTCTTCCTATAAATCTCTTATAGTGATTTTCAGTAAATAAAGTTCTATTTAATCCTGGTGATGATACTTCTAAGAAATATGGATCTTTAATTGGATCCTTTTCATCCATAAGGTCACTAACTCTTCTTGAAAGAGCTTCACAATCACTTAAAGTGATGCCGCCATCTTTTTCTATATATATTCTTAAATAGAATTCTCCATTTTCCTTAACATATTCGATATGATATATATCATAGTTAAGTTCTTCTGCTATGGGATTAACCATTTCATAAATTTCATTAACTAAGGCATCAATTTTCATAATTATCCTCCTTTGCAATATTCAATTTTCAAGTAGTTTAAAAAATAGATATGTAAAAACGCAACTAAAAAAGTAGTTGCGTTCAAATAGAAAGAGCGGGAACCTGCCCCACTCTACATTTTTTAGCTATTAGTAAATTACTTCTTTATACATACTAACATACTTTACTAATAAATACAAGGGGCTAAGCAACATTTAAGTTCCCCATTTTAAACTTGCCCTAAATTCATTGTTTTTATTCACTAATAATTGTTAATATAAATAATTTTGCAAATTATAAAGCTATTTATTTTTTGTATTTCTCCATTAAGTTATCAAAAGCTTTCAATGATTTCTTTATCTTTTCATATGATATACAATAAGACAGTCTAAAATATCCAGGACATCCAAATGTTTTTCCTGGAACAGCTAAAATATTAAATTTCTTTGCTTCTTCACAGAATTTAACGTCATCATTAATTGGCGCCTTTGGAAATAAATAAAATGCTCCTTCCGGCTTCATACACTCAAATCCAATACTAATTAAATGATTATATAGTAAATCTCTATTTTTCTTATATATCTCAGCATCAACTTCTAAATTCAAACTTTCTTTAATTACCTTTTGGAAAAGAGATGGTGCATTAACAAAACCTAATATTCTATTTGCTATATTTAATGAAGAAACTATTTCTTTGAAACCATTAATTTTAGGGTTAACAACAACATACCCTATTCTTTCACCTGGTAATGATAATGACTTGCTATATGAATATCCAATAAATGAATTATCATAATATTTTAATACGCATGGAACTTTTGCATTATCATATACAATCTCCCTATATGGTTCATCAGAAATTAAATATATATCCTGTTTGAATTCCTCTTCCTTTTCTCTCAATATATTTGATAATTGTTGAATAGTATCTTCACTATATATAACCCCACTTGGATTGTTAGGAGAATTTATAATAATAGCTTTAGTATTTTGACTAATTTCATTTTTCAACTCTTTTAAGTTTAGTTGAAAGCTATTAGTATCTGCTGATATAACCTTAACTTTACCATCAAAATTTTTTACATAATTAATATACTCACCAAAAAAAGGTGCAAATACAATTACCTCATCACCTGGATTTAATAAACTCTTTAAAATAATATTTAATCCCCCTGCTGCTCCGCATGTCATAACAATATTTTCATAATTTAGTTCTATACTATTTTTTTCTTTTATATTTCTAGCTATAGCTTCTCTAACATCTTCATAACCTGAGTTATTCATATATCCATGTACTGTATTAGGTTTTTCTTCATTTAATATTTTAATAATTATATCCTTTATCTCATTAGGTGGTTCCACATTAGGATTGCCTATACTATAATCAAAAATATTCTCTTCTCCATAAATACTTGAAAGTCTTTTTCCTTCTTCAAACATTGCCCTAATTGTAGAACTATTTTCAACCATAGTTTTCATCTTTTTAGAAATCATTTTTAGCCCCCCCATAATATATTAATTTAGCTTATTTTTAATAACACCTATTGCTACACCTAAAATACTTACTTCCTTGCCTTCTAAATAAATTTCACTATATTTAGGATTTGCAGGAACTAACATAGGTGCTTCACCATTTAATTTTAATGTTTTAAGCGTTGCTTCACCATCTAAACTAGCAGCAACGATTTCATTATTATAAGCAGTATTTTGTCTCTTAATTACCACCATATCCCCATCATTTATATTTTTATCGATCATACTATCTCCTTTAACATGAAGTATAAAAGTATCTTTCCCTTTCTCCAACCATCCTTTTGGTAAAAGGAACTTCTCCAACACTTCTTCATTAATTTCAATAGGATTACCTGCTGCTATGTCATTATATACATCAACTTCTTCTAATTCCTCTTCAGAAAAGACTGTATTATCATTAAGATAAATTTCTTTTTTAGGCGATGAATTATCTAAATTAAAATCAACAATATTTTTATATTTTAAATTTATATATTCATATTTATCAATAAATGTATTTTTCATATTATCTTGGTCAATAAACTCTTTTTTAAAAGCAAAGCTTTTCCCTTTAAAATCAGCTCCAAGAGTTTTTAACTTTCTTCCTTTTACTAGCCAACACATATCATCACTGCTTTTATCATTATTTATAATAAAAACAAATGAAGAATATAAACAATTGGCATATATACTTTTTGCAAATTCAATTTGTCCTTTAGTTAAACTTTCTACATTATCCAAAACTATGTGAGTGTATTTATTATTATTATTATTTTCTTTTGCATATTTAATTGCAAAGCTAGTCTCATCATAAATATCATAAAATCCATTATCTATTAATAAATCATTGTATACTTTCTTTAATGAATAAATAGCTTCTCTAGTAAAAGAATTTCTAATAATTCTATATTTTCTACCTTTTCTTTCTACTTCATTATATTCCTCTTTTGTGAAATTACATGATTTAATCCACATAATTTCATTATAAAGCTCCTCAGCAGAAATTTTATTTAAAACTTTTGATTTCTTTAAAAATCCATTCATTTTTTCATTAAATTCTACACTATTTAATAACTCAAATCCTTTATCAAAAGAAACTAATTCCAAATTCAAACCATTTAACTTCAAATACTTATTTGAATATTCTTTTATCAACGAATCTATTAAATTAAACTCTACTCTTCTGGTACTTAAAGAAAATAAAGAATAAAATTCACTTTCTTTACTTATATTCTCATATAAATTATTATTATTAATTAATTCATTAGAATTTGAAGATAAAAATAATACTTTATCATCTTTATATAAACAATAATTATTTTCTAAATTTATAACTCTATGTAAAGCTGTTATAGTCTTTCCTGTTAATGATTTTCCTTTCATTAATGAAAAGCCCATATTTTTGTTTTTTATAAACCTATTTTGCACTTTAGTTAATTTCATTTTTCCACCTACTGCTACTTCCCATTATTATAAAGAAAAACCCCAAAGAAAGAAAATAACTTTGGAGTTATAAACTAAATTCTCTTATCTAGCGGCATATCCATTGTTATCTTCACACCAAAGAATCGATAGTATTACAACGGCTAGCCATTAGATAAGATAATTTTATTAATTTATTATTAAAAAGTCAATGAATTTTGTAGTTATTTGTTGCTTAAATACTCATCTATTGCAGCAGCTGCTTTTTTACCTGCTCCCATTGCTAAAATAACTGTTGCAGCACCTGTAACAGCATCTCCACCAGCATATACACCTTCCTTAGTAGTAAGTCCAGTTTCTTCGTCTGCAATGATACATTTCCACTTATTAGTTTCTAATCCCTTAGTTGTTGATGAAATCAAAGGATTTGGTGATGTACCTAAAGACATGATAACAGTATCTACATCCATAATAAACTCTGAACCTTCTTTTACTACAGGTCTTCTTCTACCCGAATCATCTGGTTCTCCTAATTCCATTTCAACACACTTCATACCTTTAACCCATCCATTTTCATCGCATATAATTTCAGTTGGATTTGTTAATACATCAAAGATAACACCTTCTTCTTTAGCATGATGTACTTCTTCTAATCTTGCTGGAAGCTCTTCTTCACTTCTTCTATATACAATATGTGTTTCTGCTCCAAGTCTTAATGCAGTTCTAGCTGCATCCATAGCAACATTTCCACCACCTACAACAGCAACTCTCTTTCCCACTTTTACTGGAGTATGATATTCCTCTTTAAATGCTTTCATTAAATTTACTCTTGTTAAAAACTCATTAGCTGAAAATACTCCATTAGCATTTTCACCTGGAATACCCATAAATTTAGGAAGACCTGCACCTGACCCTATAAATATTGCATCAAATCCTTCATCTTCAATTAAAGAATCTACTGTAACTGTTCTTCCTACAACTACGTTAGTTTCAATATTAACTCCTAGTTTTTTAATATTATCTATTTCATGCTTTACAACCTCATCCTTTGGTAATCTAAACTCCGGAATACCATAAACTAAAACTCCACCTGGCTCATGTAAAGCTTCAAAAATTGTAACATCATACCCCTTTTTAGCTAAATCACCAGCACATGTAAGTCCTGCAGGACCTGAACCTATTACTGCAATTTTTTTACCCTTAGAATCTTCTTTTTCAGAAAGATCTATGTTATTCTTCCTAGCCCAATCAGCCGTGAATTTTTCTAATTTTCCTATAGCTACTGGCTCACCTTTTATACCTAAAATACATTTACCTTCACATTGTGATTCCTGAGGACACACTCTACCACATACTGCAGGTAATGCACTATATTTAGCTATTTCTTTAGCTGCTCCTTCTATATTTTTTTCCTTAAGTTCTGATATAAATGCTGGTATATTTATAGATACAGGACATCCGCTGACACATTTAGGATTTTTACATCCTAAGCACCTGCTTGCTTCATTAAAAGCTCGCTCTTCATCATATCCTAAACATACCTCTTTAAAATTTTTCGCTCTTACACTTGCTTCTTGTTCAACAACAGGTATTCTTTTCATTCTATCAACTACATTATTCATACTAATTATGACCTCCGCATCCGCAACCTTCTCTATGATGTGTGTCGCCTTCTTCAATTTTTAATAATTCTCTTCCTTCTTCACTCTTATATAGAGTTTGTCTTCTCATGCTTTCATCAAAATCCACAAGATGGCCATCAAATTCTGGTCCATCAACACAAGCAAATTTAACTTCATTTCCAACAGTTACTCTACACGCACCACACATACCTGTTCCATCTACCATAATAGGATTTAAACTAACTGTAGTCTTTATACCTAATTCTTTAGTAAGAGCACTCATAAACTTCATCATAATCATAGGTCCAATTACAACCGCATGGTTGTATTCTTTCTCATTATTTTCAACTAAATCTGTTAAACAATCTGTAACTCTTCCATTAAATCCGTATGATCCATCATCAGTTGAAATATATAAATTTTTAGCAACCTTTCTCATTTCATCTTCTAAAATTATAAGGTCTTTAGTTCTTGCTCCAATAATAACATCAACATCAATACCATGTTCATAGAACCACTTTACTTGAGGATATACTGGAGCTGCCCCCACTCCTCCAGCAACAAATATAATCTTAGATTTCTTAAGTTCACTTAATTCCTCATGAATAAATTCACTTGGTTGACCTAACGGTCCTACAAAATCTTCTACATAATCACCAACTTCGTATTTGGCTAACTCTTTAGTTGCATAACCTACTGTTTGAAAAACAATAGTTACTGTTCCATTTTCTCTGTCATAATCTGCTATAGTTAGTGGAATTCTTTCTCCCTTATCATTATTTTTAATAATAATAAATTGCCCTGGTTGAGCAGATCTAGCTACTCTAGGAGCCTCAATATCCATTAAATAAATATTTTCAGTTAATAATCTTTTACTTGTTATTTTATACACCTTAATAACCCCCTAAAATTTTCTTAAGTATTTATATAATATTTTTTATTAACACTCTATATTAAAAATTAAGAGTTAGTAGTTTTAAGTTAGTAGTTAAGATTGAAACTACTTTTGAAGTTTCATAATAATATATTTTAAAATCCAACTCAGCTGAATTTTAACCTCAACTACTAACCACTAACTACTAACTCCTAAGTCTTAAATCCAAACTATTAAAAGTCTACTTTATTTCCATAGAATGTACATGAAAGTAATCTTTCCATTGTTTCATCATCGATTTCTCTTGGATTAGATCCAGTGCATGCATCTAAAACTGCATTATGAGCTATATGTTTTACATTAGCTAGGAATTCTTCTTCAGTAACTCCATATTCTTTCATAGTTGCTGGAATATTAAGTTCCTTATTAAATTCATTTATTTTTTCAATTAATGAATCTGTTAATTCACTATTTGTTTGCCCTTCTAATTTTAATACTCTTGCTATATTTGCATATCTATCTTCACATACAGATCTATTATATTGAATAACATATGGTAAGAAAATTGCGTTTGCACACCCATGAGGAATATGGAATACGGCCCCTATTTTATGTGCCATAGAATGTACTATTCCTAATAAAGCATTACTAAATGCCATACCTGCTAAACATTGAGCTTCATGCATTAAATTTCTTGCCTCTTTATCTCCAGCAAAAGATTTAACTAAATTTTCATCAACCATTTCAATTGCCTTTAATGCTAATGGATCAGTGAAATTAGATTTTAATGATGCTGTATATGCCTCAATTGCATGTGTTAATGCATCCATCCCTGTATGTGCAACAAGTTTAGCAGGCATAGTTTGCGCTAAATCTGGATCAACTATTGCTATATCTGGTGTTATATTGAAATCAGCTAAAGGATATTTAATTTTTGCTTTATAATCAGTAATTACAGAAAATGCTGTAACTTCAGTTGCTGTTCCTGAAGTAGATGGTATTGCAACAAATTTTGCTTTTTGTCTAAGTTCAGGTAATCCAAATGGTACAACAGCTTGTTCAAAAGTAAAGTCTGGATATTCATAGAAAATCCACATTGCTTTTGCTGCATCTATAGGTGAACCTCCACCCATAGCCACTATCCAATCTGGCTCAAACTCTCTCATAACAGCAGCTCCATCCATAACAGTTTCAACTGATGGATCTGGTTCAACACCTTCTATTAATTTAACTTCTAATCCAGCTTCCTTCAAATAGCTTTCAACCTTATCTAAGAATCCAAATCTCTTCATTGATCCGCCGCCTACGACTACTACAGCTTTTTTCCCTTTCAATGTCTTTAGGACCTCTAAAGAGCCCTTTCCATGATAAATGTCTCTTGGTAATGTAAATCTTGCCATTTTCTCTCCTCCTAAAAATCCTCTTTTTCATCTCTAAATCTAAAATAAATTCTATAAATCTACCCTATAAAAAGAATTTATTTTAAAATTTACACCTTTTAATTTAATATATTACTGTTAAGTAAATATAATTTAATTATACCATAAAATTACTATTTGAAAATATTTTTACATAAAAATATACCTAAAGACAATTATTTAAAATTTTGTCCTTAGGTACTTTTTTATCATACTATATATATTTTTTATTTACTATTATTAAACTGTCTGCAATTTTCATCAAAAGCTTTTATTATCTCATCAACTTTTTCCCAATTTGCTAATGATGCACCTGCTGCAAACATATGACCACCGCCACCAAAACTTGCTGCTATATCATTCACTCTAGGCCCATTAGATCTAAATTCACAGAATATACCATTCTCTTCTTTTTCAACAAAGAAGTTCCAATTAATTATTCCAGCTGTATCTTGAAGCGCATTTACCATTCTAACAGCCTTCATTGTTTCTAAGTTATATTCTCTAACAACTTCTTTAGGAACTTTTAAGTATGCCATTCCATTTTCAGTAGTCTTATAATTACTATAAATATATCCTAAAAATTTAAGTTCATTTTCTTCACGTCTATACATATTTGCATATATGTCTTTAGTTTCTAAATCATATGTTATTTTTGATAATTTCTTAAATAATTCCGTAGGATTTTCAACATATAAAAATCTTCCTGTATCTCCAATAATTCCTGTATATAATGCCTTTCTTCCCTTTTTATCAATCTTAAGTTTATCACAATTATTTAGATATAAATCTAATATCATTTCACTACAAGACGAATAGTTTGTATCAACCCAAGTTAAATTTTCAAAAGGAGCATCAAAAGGTTTATGATGATCTATTTTAATTATATATCCACATTTATTAAATGATTGATTGTCTACTCTTGGAGCATTTGCAACATCCACAATAATAGCTAAGCACTCTTTATCTAAATCAATTTCTTCATCCATTGTATTTATATATTCTAAATTTTTAGAGTGTTCACCTAAAATAACAACTTTTTTATCTGGATATGTATTATTTATTATACTTTTTAATGCTGTTTGAGAACTATATGAATCAGGGTCTGGAAACACATGCCTAAATATTGCAATTGTCTCAAACTCTTCAATTTTATTAATAATTTCCTTCATTAATTTTTCTTTCATAATTAATTACCTCCTTAATTGATAATTATATTAATAATTTCTAGAAAAACACCCTACTTAGATAGCTAAGTAGGGTAATAATTGTATTAATTCTTTTATTGACGACTTATAGAAGTTTCAACTTGAGAATTCATTTCTTTTAACATTGCTTCTACATCATCAGATGTTCCAGTAACATATGAAGCATATTTTTCTTCTGCTACTGTTCTAGCTGATTGAGCATTATTTACAGCTGGTGTAAAGTAAGCATAATTTAAAGAAGTATTTGCTACATCATAAATCTTACCATATAAAGAAGTAGTATCAGCTAAAACATCTTGAACAATTGAAGAATCTAAAGCTGATTTTCTTACTGGTAAATATCCAGTACCAGTAGCAAACTTAGCAGTGTTTTCAGTGTTTGTTGCAAACTTTATAAATTCATAAGCTGCATATTGAGCTTCTGCAGAAACATCATTTGTAACAAATAATGATGCACCTTGTTGTATAACAGCTTTATCTTTACCTTCAAAATGTGGAACTTCTACTACTGCAATTTCAAAAGCACCATTAGTGTTTATGTGTGCAAAACCTGCAGATGATCCTTGATAAGCTAATAATTTTTGGTTTGAAAATGGACCTGATAAGAATTTATCTTCACCTGGAACTCTAAAAGCACCACTTTGAGTCTTATCTCTAAAGAATTGCATAAATTCTTTAGACCAATCATTATTAACATTTATTTTTCCATCTAACTCAACGAAATCTTTACCTTCTTCTTTTAATGATGAAATAAATGCATTCGAGCTTGAATCAAAACCAAATCCTGGTATTCCTAATTCATCATATGCTTTTTGAGAAATTTCAGCTAATTTTTCAAAAGTTAAATCTTTTAAATCATCAACAGTATAACCTAATTGCTCTAATAAGTTTTTATTTACATATAAAACTTCAGTAGATTTAGTCATAGGTAATCCATAAATTTTATTATTTCCCCATTGTGATAACTCTTTAATAAAGTCTGGAATGAAATCATTTTCAATATCCTCTTTCATTCCTATTGAAGAATCATTTACATATGGAGTTAAATCAACAACTTTATTTTCATTGATTAATCCTGTTGCAGCATCTGGATAAACATTAATTATTGCTGGTAATGTATTTGATTGTGATGCAGCAATAACTTTCTTGTTTAAATCGGTAATACTCCCTTGGCTAGATGCAGTAACTGTTATACCTTTTCCATTTGTTGCATTGAAATCATCTACTATAGTTTGTAAAATTTCAGCTTGTTTACCATTCATATAGTGCCACATTTCAATTGATACTGGTTGTGTTAACTCAGTAACAATCTCAGCTTTTTCACTTGATGAATTATTACTTCCGCAACCAGTTAATGCTGTAACTGCAACTACTGCAGTCATTAAAGATGCTAATAATCTTCTTTTCATTTGTTTCACCTCTAAAACCTTAAATATATATATATTTTTTATAATAAAAGATAATTAAAAGTTAAAATATAAATTTCATAACCAAACTATATAATAAATTACTTTAAAAGTACTAAATTCAGCTAATACTTTAACTTTTAAAATATCTTTCACCTACATAACTAATTATTGTATTATCCCTTAGTTCCCCCAATAGAAATTCCATTCATAATCTTCTTGTGTAAGAACAAGTAAACTATAACTATCGGCATTGTAATTATTGTTGAAGCTGCCATTAATAATTCATATCTATTTCCAACATCTGATTGGAATGCAGTTAATCCATTTGCAAGTAATCTCATGTTATCACTATTAGTTACTAATAATGGCCATAAGAAAGCATTCCATGAATTTATACCAACTAAAATACATATTGTTATTATTGATGGTTTAGCCATAGGTACAACTATTTTCCATAAGAACTTCCAATCACTTGCTCCATCAACTTTTGCAGCATAATAAAGTTGCTTTGGAATCTTTAAGAAGAATTCTCTAAGCATATATATGTATAATACATTAGCCATGTATGGCACAAATAATGCACTATAACTATCTATCATTTTTAACGCTGAAATTGTCTTAAAGTTTGTTACTATAAGAACTTCACCTGGAATCATCATTGAAGCCAAGAAAATTGAAAATATTAAATCTCTTCCCTTAAATTCAAGATGTGAAAAAGCAAAGGCTGATAGTATCGCAATTACTACAGTTGTAACAATACTTAAAGCTGTTACTATTATTGTATTTATAAAATATCTCCCAAAAGGAGCCATTGAAAATGCCGTGCTAAAATTACTCCACATAAACTTTTCAGGCACCATAGTTGGTGGTGTTTGAATAACTTCAAAGCTTGATTTTAATGAAGATGCTATCATCCAATAAAATGGGAACAGCGTTATTATAGCAAAGGCAACTAATAAGAAGTATTTAATGGCTGCTTTTATATTATTCTTAGTTTTCATTTTTACACCTCTTAGTAATGAATCTTATTACGCGCTACAGTTTTTTGAACTAAAGTTACTGTTAATATAATAATTAAAAGAACAACTGAAGCTGCAAATGCTAATGGGAAATCCTGATCTCCATAGAATCTATCTATTATATATCTAACCACCGTTGATACTGCACCATCTAAAGTACGTCCCCCAAATAAAACATAAACCTCAGTATAAACCTTAAATGCTGCAATTAAACTTATAACATATGTATATGCAATCATAGGTGAAACTAATTTAACAGTTATTTTTCTAAATATTGTTCCACTAGTTGCTTGGTCAATCTTCGCTGCTTGATAATATTGTGGATTAATTGAAGCTATTCCTGTTGTTAAAATCAACGTATTGAAAGCTAAACTTTTCCAAACTGCAAAAATTATTAATGCTATCATCGCATACTTAGGATCATTTAACCAGTTTATAGGGCTAATCCCTACCTTACCTAAAATAAAATTAATTATTCCATATTCTGAATTAAATAACCATGACCACACTATTCCTATTGCAACAAGCGATGTTACATATGGTAAGAAATATATACTTTGGAACATCCCTCTTACCTTTTCATTTTTTATGTTTGCTAAGGCATTTGCAATTAATAAAGATATAATTACTGATAAAGCTGGTACAATAGCAGCATAAATTACTGTATTAAATAAAGATTGTATAAATCTCTTATCTTGAAATAAGTATTTGTAAGATCCAAATCCAAAAACAAATCCTTTAGCTTTTGTTTCATCAAAGCTAAAAATAATAGTATTTATTATAGGATAAAATACAAAAATACCTAATATTAAAATTGCAGGCAATAAGTATAAATATCCTTTTCTATTTTTCTTTAACATTTTGCTATGAACTCCTCACTTTCAGAGTCAAATACATAACTCTTACCATTCTTAGGCCTAATCGTTAAGTCTGCACCTTCATCAATAAAGAATTCCTTATCAACTAGCATTTTATACTCTTTTCCTTTATGGTCTAAAGTTAATAATCTTTCTCTACCTAATATCTCTACTGTAACTACTTTAGTTTGAAGTCCTTTTTCTGCAACTTCAAAATCTTCAGCTCTTACTCCAAGTATTACCTTATTCTTATTTTTTGGTAAGTTTTCAATTGTTAAAGTATCTAAATTTCCTACTCCATCTTTTAAATCAATATCAATAAAGTTCATTTCTGGACTTCCTATAAATGAAGCAACAAACTTATTAACTGGGTTCATATAAATATCTGTTGGTGATGAAACTTGCTGAATTGCTCCGTCTTTCATTAATACTATTTCATCTGATATACACATAGCCTCTTCTTGGTCATGTGTTACAAATATAGCTGTAACCCCTGTTTCTTTTTGTATTCTTCTTATTTCTTGTCTTGTTTCAACCCTTAACTTTGTATCTAAGTTTGATAAAGGTTCATCTAAAAGTAGAATTTCTGGTTTCTTTGCTAAAGCTCTTGCTATAGCAACTCTTTGCTGTTGTCCCCCTGAAAGCTGAGATGGCTTTTTATCTAGTTGATCCGCTATTTTTACTATTTTAGCAACTTCAACTACTCTCTTTTCAGCTTCTTGCTTATCCCACTTTAAATTTTTTAAAGGGAATAATATATTTTCTCTTACTGTCATATGTGGATATAGTGCATAGTTTTGAAAAACAAGCCCTATTCCAAGTTGTTCCGGTTCTAAACCTGTTACATCTCTATCTCCAAAAAATATCTTTCCACTAGAAGGCTTATGTATTCCAGAAATCGTAAATAATGTAGTAGATTTCCCTGAACCAGATGGACCCAATAATGAAACTAGCTTTCCTTTTGGTATTTGTAATGTAACGTCATTAATTGCTTTAAAGTCTCCAAATTTTACAACTAGGTTTTCTAGTCTTATTCCCATTGATAATTCACCTCATGTTTTTCTAATACAATCCTAAAAATGCGTAAACATTTTTTCGCACCGTTACAGAATACGACATTTTATTAGCATTTGTCAACATTTTTTACTCTTGTATTATCCTCATTTTTTTATGCATTTTATTAAAATTAATTTTTTATGCTAAATTAGCTAAATATAAATTATATTTTTCTTTTTTTCCCAATTTACACCCTTGTTATTTACATATTTTATATTTTCCTAAATATCTAAAATTTATGTTTACCATTTTTTACTTAATTAAGCTTTATTTTTTTATTATTTCGATAATTTACCAACTATCTCTTTAGCTCCACTTTCAATTTTTTTACAAAAATACCTATAAAAATTTTTACCCAAATTAAGATTTTCCAAAACAGCGTCACAAGCAATAAATGTAATAATAGCTATATCATCCCATCTATTCATAAAATACTCCTCATTATATTTATCTTATATTGTATTATATGCTGGTTATTTCTTTGTTGTTATTATAACCCTTTAATATTTCAATTTTTTCCACAAATAAAAAACTAAATATTACTTGCATATTTTAACATTCTTAAATATTATATTTATGTAAAGATATATATAAGGAGGTACCCATGTTAGCATTACTAGTTATTTTTTCTTATTTAATGGGATCAATTCCAACTGGCTATATTTTAGTTAAAAAAACTCTTAACAAAGATGTAAGAGATTATGGAAGTGGAAATATTGGAGCAACAAATGTTAAAAGAGTTGCCGGGGACAAGCTTTCAAAAATCACTGCAATATGTGATATGTTAAAAGCTATTATTCCTGTTTTATTAACAAGAATTTTAATTTGGACTGATATTTTACAAACTAACGAAAGCTTAAGCTTATCATTAGTTGCTATAGCTGCTATATTAGGTCATAATTACACAATATTTTTAAAATTTAAAGGCGGAAAAGGTGTTGCTACTTCTGCAGCTGCATTCATGGTTGCATTACCAATTCCATTTTTAATTACAGCAGTTGTATTTTTTGGTTTAAAACTATTTACTAAGATAGTTTCAATTCGCTCATTATCTGCTGGTGTAACTTTATTTATCTCAACTTTATTACTTGGCTATGACAAATATTATGTATGTGCAACTTTATTTGCTTGCATACTTGTTTTTTGGAGACATAAAAGTAATATTGTAAGATTAGCTAAAGGCCAAGAAAAGTAAATCTATAAAAAACACTGAATAATATGCCTCAGTGTTTTTTATTTTTTAGGAGGTTATATGAATTTAAAACTTATTTATTTTTTATTAATAAACCTATTACTATTTATTTTAATGGGTATAGATAAAAGAAAAGCAGTTACAAACAAATGGAGAATAAAAGAAAAAACACTATTTATTTTATGCCTTTTAGGTGGAAGTATTGGTGGAATAATCGGAATGTATACTTTCAGACATAAAACTAAACATTTGAAATTTAAAATAGGATTTCCATTTATTTTTTTAGTTCAATTTATACTTGTATTATATACTACAAAATAAAAGACGTTGCATTTTTTATTGCAACGCCCCATAATCAATCATTAGTTACACATGTAACTAAGTGATTACAATTTTATATTATCCTATTATTAATTTTTTATTCACCATTTGTTCTTATATTTTAAATTGTACAACCTTTGAATTTATATTATAATTATAAAAAAACTTATATAATTAGGGGTGATTATATGAACTTTTTAAATGGTACTTATGGATTTGATTTATTATCTATAGTACTTGTTTTATTATCTTTTATACTTAATATATTTGATATAACAAGAGTTTTAGGTATTATTGTATTTGCATATGCAATATATAGAGCTTTTTCAAAAAAAATATATAAAAGAAAAGAAGAATATAATGTATTTTATACATACACAAATAAACTATTAAATAAATTCGGTAAATCTATACCTTATAACTTACAAAACTATGATTTAAATAATATCTCATTTTTATTTGGTAGAATAAAACAAAAGTACACTCAATTTCGTGATTATAAGATTACCAAATGTCCTAATTGTGGTCAAAAATTAAGACTTCCAAGAAGAAAAGGTAAGATTGTCGTTACGTGCAAAAAATGCTCTACTAAATTTGACTTTAGAACATAAAAAGGGATACTGTAGCAAAATTTATTTTTCTACAGTATCTTTTATTTTATAAATAATTAAGATAAATATGTGGGATATTAATATTATATAATTTTATTTTTATGGAGGTTATTATGAAAAAATCATTATTCATTATCCCATTATTATTTATAAGTTTATCTTTTAATTTCATTAATACATACTCTACTAAACAAATAAATAAAAATATTCAAAATAATATTTATACACCTAAAAGTGTTCCTTCTAAATGGTGGTATAATTAATTTAAAAGGGTTCTTACCCTTTTTATGTTATTATAGGCTTTTGACCTTTTGCAATTAAATTCAAAAAAATTATTGTGCAATTTTCCCTTTCTTTTTTGTCACAGCACATTTTCATTATCTTACCCAATCTAGGATTATTCCTGCTAACAATTTTGATTAATTCTGGAGGAACATTATCAACTCCAATAATATTCTGTATTCCAACCAAGTCACTGTGGATTGTTACTGCTTCAAAATCTAACTTATCAAATCCTTCATACTTTAAAATTTTCAAAAGTTTTCTACCAATTTCTCTGTTCCATTTAGCTCTTCTCTCTATTTGACTTATAAACCCTCTTCCACTTTTAAATAAAATATCAGGTTCACTTACCCCATAAAGCCCCCTATCTGAATCAATAATGGCAACTATTCCACCTGGTTTCAATAATTTATATATTTCTCTTGTTGCAGCTAAAGGTTTTTCTAAATGCTGATATACAAACCTACAAATAATAAAATCAAAAGAATTTTCCTTTAATCCACTATTCAAAATTGATCCATACTTAAAATTTAACCTTTCACTAGGATAATCTTTCAACCTATCTTTTGCTATAGATAATAAATTTTTATCTATTTCTAAACCCGTTATTTCACTATTAGGTAAATTTTCTAATAACAATTCAGTATATGAACCTGGTCCAGAACCAACATCTAATATTTTCATTCCATCTTTTAGCCCTAACCATTTAAGAGCTCTAAATTCTTTACTCCACCCCAGCTTAGCTTGAGTTTCTAATCTATTTACCTCATTGTTCAATCCAATAATATCATAAATTGAATTATAACTCACTTTAATCTCCTTTTAAGATTACTTATAAATATCCTATGATGATCATATTATATTTGTTCATAAATAATTATCATTTCTCTAAAGTATAAAATTAAGCAATATCGGAAATGTAATAACTGAAAATAAAGTAGTTATAAATACAATTACTGCTGAATATTCACTTTCCTTATCAAAGCTTTCTGCTAATATAGATGTCATAGCTGCAGCTGGCATTGCAGTTACTATTATCAATGTCTTAATTACTAAAGAAGTATCTTTAAGTAACCTTGAAATTAAAATTAATATACATGGCATAATTATTAATTTCAAAAATGCGCTATAATAAATTGTTTTATCCTTTAAATATGAAATTATTTTCGCATTTCCAAGTATAACACCAACTATTATCATAGACAGTGGTGAAGTCATATTTCCAACTAAATCTAATGTAGAAGATAAAACACTAGGAATATCAAAACCAAAAATCATAATTATTAATCCAATAAACACTGCAACTATAGCTGGATTTAACAATACTTTTTTTATATCCTCTCTTTTCATTTTCCCATTAAATAAAATAACTCCATATGTCCATAAAAAAGCAGTAAAAAATAAATTAAATATAGAAGCATATATTACTCCTTCATTTCCATATATACTAAACACTATAGGAAAGCCAATAAATCCACAATTAGAAAACACATTTGCAAATTGTATTATTATCTTTTTTTCACCTTTGATTGGTATAAGAAGTATATACGATATAACTATTGAAATAATTAAAACCAATGGACTATATATAAAACATCTAATAATGTTATCTTTTAACTCGTCACTTAAATCAAATATAAATGATGATACTACAAGACATGGTAATGTAATTTTAAGAAGAATATTAGTTAAACCTTTATTTATTTCTTTAGTTATTATTCTTTTCTTAGCAGCATATACCCCTACTAATATTATTAAAAATAATGATATTACTCCATTAACTATAACTGACAAATCCATTTAAAATCTCCTTTCTTTTCCAATTTAATTATTATACAATAAAAAATATAAAAAAAGACTAATTATTTTATGATTTCTCATTAAATAATTAGTCTTATTTATATATAATATTAAAATAATGATAATTGATTAGTTTCAGACATACCTTCTAAACAACCATGATTGCTTAATGTTTCAATAACAGTTTTTGATACCTTTGATCTTAATCTTAAATCTTCTTTTGAAATAAACTCTCCATCCTTTCTTGCTTCCGCAATAGATTTTGCGGCATTCACTCCAACCCCTTGCAATGAGCTTAAAGGTGGCCTTAATGCATTATCTACAATTAAGAATTTTGTTGCATCAGATTTATATAAATCTACTTTTAACATTTTAAATCCTCTTTTATACATTTCAAAAGAAAGTTCTAATACTGTAATTAATCCTTTATCTTTTACAGTTGCTTGATTTCCAAGTTCATATAACTCTTGAAGCCTTGCATGAACTGCAGTTTCACCCTTACATATTAAATCTGCATCAAAATCGTCAGCTCCTCTAACTGTAAAGTATGTTGCATAATATGCTAATGGATAATATACCTTGTAATAAGCAACTCTAACTGCCATCATAACATATGCAACAGCATGCCCTTTCGGGAACATGTATTTTATTCTTTTACATGATTCTATATACCAATCTTCAACGTTATTTTCCTTCATGGTCTTTTCAAATTCTTCTGTTAACCCCTTACCTTTTCTTACGCTTTCCATTATTGTAAAAGCTGTTTTAGGTGCAACACCTTTATACATAAGATAAACCATGATATCGTCTCTGGTTGCAATACAATCTCTTAAGGTAGTATATCCTTCTTTAATAAAATATTGTGCATTATTAAGCCAAACGTCAGTACCATGTGAAAGTCCTGATATTCTTACTAAATCTGAAAATGTTTGTGGTTGAGTATCAACTAGCATTTGACGAACAAATTTAGTTCCAAACTCAGGTAAACCATATGAACCAACTTCACATTCTAACTCCTCCTTTGTAACACCAAGAGCTTCCGGTGATGTAAATAAAGACAGTACCTTTTTATCATTTAAAGGTATAGTTTTAGGGTCTAATCCAGTTATATCTTGTAACATTCTAAGTACTGTCGGATCGTCGTGCCCAAGTATATCTAACTTAAGCAATCTACCAGAGATAGAGTGATAGTCAAAATGTGTTGTTGTAACATCAGATGTTGGGTCATCTGCAGGTCTTTGAATTGGTGTAAAATTATACACATCTGTATAATTAGGTACAACCATTATTCCACCTGGATGCTGACCAGTAGTTCTTTTTATCCCTGTACATCCAATTGTCAATCTTTCAATTTCTGCTTGAGATACCACAAGTCCCTTTTGATCTAAATACTTTTTAACAAATCCATATGCTGTCTTTTCTGCTACTGTACCAATTGTTCCTGCCTTAAAGACATAACCCTTTCCAAATAATACTTCTGTATATTTATGAATATCTCCTTGGTTATCTCCAGAGAAATTTAAATCTATATCAGGTTCTTTATCTCCTTCAAAACCTAAGAATGTTTCGAAAGGAATATCATGACCATCCTTAATATAAGGAACACCACAATCAGGACAATCCTTATCCTCAAGATCGGCACCAGAACTAACAGATCCATCTAAGAAGAAATGAGACTTTTTACATTTTGGACAAACGTAATGTGGTGGTAGTCCATTAACCTCTGTTATATCAGACATTGTTGCAACAAATGATGAACCAACAGATCCTCTTGATCCAACTAAGTAACCATCTGAATAAGATTTAGCAACTAATTTTTGAGCAATTAGATAAAGAACAGCATAACCATTATTAATAATAGAATTTAACTCCTTATCTAATCTTTTTTGTACTACTTCTGGCAAAGGATCACCATAAATTGAGTGTACCTTATTCATCGTCATATTTCTTATATCATCATCAGCACCTTCAATTTTAGGAGGATATGTTTCATCTGGAATTGGCTTTAAATTTTCCTCAACCGAGTTAGCAATTTCAGTAGGATTTTTAATTACTACTTCTTTAGCAATATCAGTTCCTAAATAAGCAAATTCCTTTAACATCTCTTCTGTAGTTCTAAGATAAAGTGGTGCTTGATTATCAGCATCACCAAACCCCTGCCCTGCCATTATAATTCTTCTAAATGCCTCATCTTGAGGGTCTAAGAAATGAACATCACAAGTTGCTACAGTAGGTTTGTTAATTTCCTTCGCTAAATCATATATTTTTCTATTAATATCTTTTAGTTCATCTTCATCTTTAACCGAACCTTTTTCTATCATATAAGCATTATTGGCAATAGGTTGAATCTCAACATAATCATAAAAGCTCATTACTTCTTTTATTTCTTCATCACTTTTTCCACCAACTACTGATCTATAAACTTCACCAGCCTCACAAGCTCCACCAATAATAAGCCCTTCTCTCATTTCCATAAGCCTTGACTTTTTAGTCCTAGGTCTTCTAAAGAAATTATCTATATGCGCTTCAGATACTAGTTTATACAGGTTTCTAATCCCAGCTTGAGTTTTAGCCAATATAATTATGTGGTAAGTAGGTAATTTTTTAATATCAACTTTCTCTAAAAATACCTTATTCAATTCTGAAAGAGTATTTATTTCTATTTCTTCCTTAATTTTTTTAATACATTCAAGTAATATATCTCCCGTTGCTTTAGCATCATCTACAGCTCTATGGTGACTTTCAAGCTTTACACCTAAATGCTTTGCTACAATATTTAATTTTACAGATTTTAATTCTGGATATAAAAATCTACATAACGGCACTGTATCAACTATAGTTGGCTCAAATTTCAATCCTAAATCATTGCAATTTTTAGAAATAAAACTACAGTCAAAAGAAGCATTATGTGCAACAACAACAGAATCTCCTATAAACTCTATAAATCTTGGAAGTATATCTTCAATTGATTGTGCATCTCTAACCATATCATCATTAATACCTGTTAATTCTATTATCTTATATGGTATAGGTCGTCTTGGATTAACAAACTCACTAAAGTTATCAATAATTTCTCCATTCCTAATTTTAACTGCACCTATTTCAATTATCTTATCATTCTTAGATGAAAATCCTGTTGTTTCTAAGTCAAATACAACATAAGTATCATCTAAATTTTGCCCTTTTTCATTTAATGCTAATGGAACACCATCATCAACTAAATACCCTTCAACACCATAAATAACCTTAATTTTATTTTTTTTAGCAGCTATCTGTGCATCAGGAAAGGCCTGAACAACACCATGATCAGTAATAGCTATTGCTGGATGCCCCCATTTAGCAGCTCTTTCTATTATTTTAGAAACTGGAGTAACTCCATCCATTGCACTCATAGTAGTATGGCAATGAAGCTCAACTCTTTTTTCTTCAGCTCCATCCATTTTCTCCATCTTTTTCATTTTTAAAATGTCTCTACCCATTATTACAACTTCTCTTTGGTAAGTATCATATACTGCTTCCCCTCTTACCTTACAATATAAACCTTTCTTAACATTATCGAGAACTTCATCTTTTTCTTGTGGTTTTAAGAAACATTTTACTGTTATTGAACTTGTATAATCAGTAATATAGAATGTTAAAATTATCTTTCCTGTTTTAGTTTCCATAGTATCAACTTTAAATACATCACCTAAAACTGCAACATAACCTGATCTTTCATTTATTTCATTAATAGGAGTTGCTTCAATAGATATATTTCTACCATAAATAGCATTTTCAGCTTTTGCCTCTCTCTTATATCCATTTTCTTTCTTTTCATAAGCTTTCTTTTCAGCAGGCTTTTTCTCCGCTGGTTTACTTCCTCCACTAGAGCTGTTACTCATTTCTTGAACTCTTGCTTGCATTGCTTTACTTAATAATTCTCGTTCTTCTTTCTCCCTAGCTTCAAAGTCTATAGTTATCTCCATTTCAGGATCAAATTTCAATTCAAATCTACAAGATATACCAAACATTGCTTTTACAGTATCTTCTAATGACTTTTCTCCTTGTTTACCTTTTAAATGATCTGTTAATTTATCATATCCATTGTAAATAGTAACTTTATTCCCATTAATTTCTTTTCTACAATTTAATAAAAGACTTTTACATAAAGGAGTTTTTTTAATAGTACTTGAAATACATTCAATCCAGTGATTTTGTATAACTTCTTCTAAAGTTATGTCCGATGCATCCCTATAAAATACTATTTCAACAGTAATTCTTATCATTAAAGTTTTACAAATTATCTTTTTAATTAACTCCTCTTCGTCATGAGTTAATTTTTCCTTACCTCTTAAAACAACTTTTAAAATCATACTTTTTCTTAAAAGTTGGAACTTAATTATTTTAAGTTCTTTATCTTCTAAATTTTCATGCTTATTTATTTCAAGGGTTAGCTTCTTTATAATATCGTCACTCAATCTTTTACCCCCAATATCTTAATTTTTTCAACTACATCATTATAGCATAATTTTATTAATCTTAAATATACAGAATACTATGAAATTTAAGTTAAAATTTATATAATTACTCTTGTTATACTATAAAATTACTTTTCCTTATGACTTTATAAAAACATAAAAATATCGATACTTAAATAGCATCGACATTTATTAATTTATTTTTTATATTAATTTTTCTACTACTTCGCTTGGTGCAGGAACTGTAAAAATTAAATCTTCATCAACTCTTACTTTGCACTCATCTTTACTTTCTTGAATCTTATCTATAGATAATCCCCCAATACTAACTTCTTTAAACTTTGTAGGGGCAACTTCAACTTTAAATAAAGTATCCTTAATTCCTGTAATTTTTAAATCAATTTCTCCACTGTTGTTTTTTACCTTTAAACCAATAATGTTATTTCCCTTTAAAGTCTTTTTATCAGTTGGAATATAATCTACATTTACTTCACCTGTAATTGTAATAAATCCTCCACTTAACTTTCTTTTTACTAATAAATTCACATCATACTGTGAAGAAAGTTCATTTAATAATTTACCTAACTTATATACTGTTAATTCATGTACCATAATCTTATTCCTTTTCTTATAATTTAATTTATTTCTTATTATATACTATAATAATTATTTATAAAATAGCAAAAATAGGCTATAATCAAATTGTAAAATAGTGTATAGAAAGGTAGTAATTAAATATGAATATTCGATTTGCTGAAGAAAAAGATTTTAATAGCTGTGTAGAATTGGACTTACATAAAAATGTTAATATTATAAAAAATAAAATTCATATGAAAGAAGTAATAGTAGCAGAGCATAACAATAAAATTATTGGTTGTTTAAAAATAGAATATATCTGGACACACCTTCCATTTATAAGTTACATAGTCATAAAAAAGGATTATAGAGCTAATGGCATTGGAAAATCTATGTTATCATTTTTAGAAAATTATTTAAAAAATAATGGACAAAATACCTTATTAAGCTCAACTATGACAGATGCAGTTAATCCTCAAAAATGGCACTTAAAAATGGGTTTTATTGAATGTGGAATGCTATGTGGGATTAATGAGGATGGTGTTGGAGAAATTTTCTTTAAAAAAATTCTATAAAGTATAAATCAAATAAAATTCCAATAAGTTGAACTTATTGGAATTTATTTGATTAGTTCATTTATATAAGCATACTGTTAAAAATAAATTTTACATCTATTTTTATATTTAAATCTATTATCTTAAATATAAAATTATTAAATTCATTCAAAAACTATACTATTTTAAAGTTCCTACTATCTTACTTCCATGCATTTCATTACATCCTATATAATTTGAAAGTTCTTTATAATTTTTATAAGTAACTCCTCCTCCTACTAAAATAGTAATTCTATTATCGCTTTTTTCCACAAGATTCTTTAATGTATTTTTACCATCTAATGCACAAGTCTTACATCCTTTAGTTAAAACTCTATCAACATTCATAGATATCAATTGATTTAATGCTTCAAACTTATCATCTATTTCATCAAAAGCCATATGAAAAGTAACCTTTAATCCGCTAGCTAAATCAATTAATTCCTTAGTTCGTTCTATATCAATCTTATTTTCTTTATTTAATATACCAAATACTACAGTTTCTACACCTAACTCTTTACAAATAACTATATCTTTTTTCATTATTTCAAATTCATCATTTGAATAAACAAAATCTCCACCTCTAGGTCTTATTATTACTGCTATAGGTATATTAATATTTTGCGTTGCTAAATATATAGTTCCATAAGACGGAGTTGTCCCACCTTCACCTAGGTTATCACAAAGCTCAATTCTATCTGCTCCTTGTAACTCTGCTTTTTTAGCCTCTTTATAACATCCAACACAAGCTTCTAATAAAATGCCCATAAAATTCCTCCATTGTACTCTTTTAAGTTAAATTTCAATTTATACTTTTCTGTATTTATCTTTTTAAAACACCACATTCATTTAACTCTTTTCTCAATTCATTTATATTTTTAAATTGAATCCCCTTAATTCCTTCTTCACCTGCTCCTTTAACGTTTTCAAGGACATCATCTATAAAAATACTTTCTTCAGGAATTAAACCATACCTCTCTAAAAGCCTATTATAAATTTCTTTTTCTGGTTTTAAAAGCTGTTCTCTAAATGATACAATCCCACCTTCAAAAAGGTTAAAAAACTCATATTTTTCTGTTACAATCTCAAATGCTTTTGAATGAAAATTTGATAAATAGTATATTTTATACCCATCATCTTTAAGTTCTTTTATAATATCAACAGTCTCATTTAAAGGTGTTAACATTTCATACCAGTTTTCAAAAGCTAACTCTATTATATCTTTACTTTCAATATTTCTACTAACTATATTTTTAATTGCTACTTCTTCTGTAATAGTTCCTCTATCTAACATCGGCCACTCTTTGCTTTTAAAAATACTATCTAATACCAATTCTTCACTTTTAGTATCATTTAATTTGTTCTTTAAATATACCTTTGGATTATAATCTAAAACTACATTTCCTAAATCAAAAATAATATTTTTATACATACCTCTCCTCCTTTATACATATCTAACTTTATTTATAATTATATCATCTAAATAAATAACAATACAAAAAAATCATGTCAAACTTCATGACATGATTTTCTATAATGATTTATTCACCTTTAAAGGTAAATAAATATTCTGGCTCAAATTTAACCTTTATCTTTTCATTAATATCAAATACCATTTCTTCTTTTGAAATAGTAAAATGTATTAAATTTGATTTATTTGACTTAATGCTCCTAATATATAAAGTATAATCAAAAGGATTTTCTACTATATTTTCAATACTCATAGTAAATACATTTTCATCATTTTCTTGCCCTTTAAACAACTTAATATTATGGGATCTTATTGCTATATAATCAGTATCTCTATTGTTACTTGAACATTTTAATTTTAAATCCCAATCTTCAGCTAAAATCAAATTATCTTCTAGCTTTTTAGCCTTTGATATATTCTTACAGCCAGTAAGCTTAGCTTCTGCAAAACTTAAAGGATTTTCAAATAAAAGATTTTTTTCTCTAATATTACTAGCCTTTCCACTATCAAAAACTATAATTTTATCACAAACTCTATAAGCCTCTGCAATATCGTGAGTTACAAAAACAACTGTCCCATTATAATCCTTTAAAATTTCTACAAGCTCTCTTTCCATTGTAGCTCTTAAGTGATTATCCAATGCAGAAAAAGGTTCATCTAAAAGCAAGATATCTGGTGAAGTAATAAGAGCTCTTGCAAGTGCAACTCTCTGTTGTTGTCCACCTGAAAGCTGCCATGGATATCTCTTTTCTAGTCCTTCTAATCCAAATTTTTTAATAAAATTAGATGATAATTTATTCTTTTCTGCCTTACTTATCCTATCTAATCCAATTTCAATGTTGTCTTTTATAGTCATATGAGGAAATAAGGCATAATTTTGAAATAAAAATCCTACTTTTCTATCCTTGGTCTTTACATTTATTTTTTTTTCTGAATCAAAAAGTACCTTATCATTAATTATTATTTTTCCACTATCAGCTTTTTCAATACCTGCTATACATTTAAGCGTCATACTTTTTCCTGAACCCGATGCTCCTAAAAAGCCTATAATACCACCTTTACTTTCCATAGAAACATCTAAATTAAAAGAAGATAATTCTTTATTAATATCTATATATAAACTCATAATTATCTCCCCCTATTGCCTATTATTTTTTGTTGAGTATCACACCAATAATTTAGTAAAAATATCATTATAAATGAAATTGCAACTATAATTAAAACCCAAAGCATAGCCTTATTCATATCTCCACCTTCAACAGCAAAGAATATTGCCACTGGCATTGTTTGTGTTTTTCCTGGTATATTACCAGCAATCATTAAAGTCGCCCCAAATTCTCCTAACGCCCTTGCAAAACTTAATACCAATCCACCAATTATTCCTGGCCATGCAAGTGGCATTGCAATTTTAAAAAATATCTTAGTTTCACTTAAACCTAATGTTCTTGCTGCTGAAATCATATTCTTATCTATTTGTTCAAATGCAGAACGACAAGTTCTATACATCATAGGAAATGCAACTACAGTAGCAGCTATAACTGTTGCACTCCAGCTAAATATAATATTTTTATTAAAACTCATAAAAATCTTTCCTACAAATCCATTTTTCCCACAAATAAGTAATAAGAAAAATCCTATAACAGTTGGTGGCAATATTAGAGGAAGAGTGAAGATTCCATCTATGAATCCTCTACCTCTTCCTTTATAATTAGCCATTTTATAAGATATAAATATCCCTATTATTGAAGTTATAATAGTTGCAAGAAAGGCCGTTTTAAGCGATATCCATAAAGGTGAAAAATCCATAACTTATAACCTTACTTTCTTCAATTTAACTCTACAGAATATTATTCTACAGATTTATATCCATACTTTTCAAATATCTTTTGTGCTGCATCAGTAAATAAGAAATCTTCAAATTTCTTTGCTTCATCAGCATTAGTTGAATCTTTTATAACAGATACTGGATAAGTAATTGATGAATGATTATTTACTTCATCAATATTTTCAACTATAGTAACACTATCACTACTTAATGCATCACTTAAGTATACAAATCCTACATCTGCATTTCCTGATGCAACCCAAGCTAAAACTTCTTTAACATCTTTAGCAAAAACTAATTTATCAGTAATACTATCTTTTATTCCTGTATTTGTTAATACTTCATCTGCATATTTACCAGCTGGAACACTTTCTGGTTCACCAACAGCTATATGAGTAACTTTATCACTTTTTAAATCATCAAAGCTAGTAATATCAATTCCATTAGCTGCTACAAGAACTAAAGAATTTTCAACTAAATCTTTTGTTGTATCATCAACTAATAATCCCTCATCTTTTAATGCATTCATTTGCTTTTGCCCTGCAGAAATAAATAAATCACAAGGTGCTCCCTGCTCTATTTGTTGTTGAAGAGAACCTGATGAACCATAGTTTACAACTAAAGTAACATTTTCATTACTCTTCTTATATTCTGTTTCTAAATCAGCCATTACTTCTTTTAAACTTGCAGCTGCAGATATATTTAGCTCTACAGGAGCCTTTGCCTCTGTATCACCTTTACTAGTATTCTCCCCCTCAGTACCTTTACCACAACCTACAAATAATAAGCTACAGCATAGTAACATTGAAATCATTCCTAATTTCTTCATTATTACATCCTCCATTTCCTTTAAATAAACATGTTTTATTATGTTTTGTTTAGTTTTGTCACGTTTGATACAAATAGATAGTATCATATATCGTTAATTCTTGCAATTTATTTATTAATAATGCTAAAATTATCATAATATATAGGAGGGATAACATGGACTTAAAATCTTCTTTGACTCCACTAGAAGTGTCAGAATTACTAAAAATAACGAAAAATACTGTTTATGAACTTATAAAACGCGGTGAATTGCCAAGCTATAAAATAGGGAAAAAAATTAGAATTGATATGCATGATGTAGAAGAATATATACGCAATCAAAAAATTGGCTCTAAGCAGCTAAAATATACTGAATCTCAAAATAATACATTTGAATCAAAAGCTAATATACCCAAGCAGAAAACTCATAATTCTATTACATTAAGCAATCAATCTACTAACGAAATTATAATTTCTGGTCAAGATATCTTATTAGATATTTTAGCAAGATACATAGAAGAGCTATATCCTGATTTTACTGTTTTACGCTCCTACAAAGGGAGTTATAACGGCTTGTATGATTTATATAACAATAAAGTTTCTATAGCTTCATGTCACCTTTGGGATGGTGACAATGATAACTATAATGTAGATTATGTTAAAAGACTTGTTCCTGGAACATCTTGCGTACTTATCAATTTAGCCTATAGATTACAAGGTTTTTATGTTGCTAAAGGAAATCCATTAAATATAAAATCTTTTGAAGATTTAATTAATAATAAAATTAAATTTGTTAACAGAGAAAAAGGTAGCGGTGTTAGAGTCTTACTTGATGAAAAGCTAAGATTACTTAATATTGATCCAAACTGTATAAATGGATATTATAATGAAGAAACTTCGCATTTAGCCGTTGCAAGTACAGTTGGTCGTGGAGATGCAAATGTTGGAATTGGCAATAAAAAAGCTTCTATGCAAGTCGAAACTATTGATTTTATACCAATTCAGACTGAAAGATATGATTTGATTATAAAAAAAAGTGATTTAAATAATCCAATTTATCAAAATATTATTTCCATTTTATCTTCTGATAAATTTAAAAATGAGCTACAAGGAATTGGTGGGTATGATCTAAAAGATCTTGGTAAAATAATAGCAACTACTTAATCATAATTAATTTTCTATTAATCTATGCAAATAATCAAAAACTAATAATTTAAATAGAAATAGTTATTATTAATTAAGTTTTAATACTAAACCAATTAATTTTTATACTACTCTACTATAAATAATTAATAAATAATATACCAATACTTATATATTACAAAGCACTTATTTATCACTTAGGCAATTTAATTTTAGGGGTTACATTTTACTAATTTATTTTTAAATAAGTGCTTTGCAAACTATATAAAAATTTTAAGGGTTTAGCTTTTTGAAGTAATATCAAAAAGATAATAGAAATTTAAATGTAAAAAAGACAACAGTACCTTAAGATAACCTTAAGGCCCCATTGCCTTTGTTAAACGAATTAAATTTACTATCATTATGAGATAATAATATCATTATTTCTATTTTTTGTCAAATATTCTATTGATTTTTTTCATAAAATTCTTTTAATTCATCTGTAAATCCTAATCGATTCTCTTCTAAACTACCTAATCTAAAGAAACAGTTACCTTTAACATTAGATATTGTTCTTGAATATCTAATTTGATTTATTACCTCATTTTCATTTAACCATGCATCTCCATAAGTTGAATCATTTATTTTATAAACAGCATTTCCTATATATAGCTCTACATTTGTTCCTTCAACTTGCTTAGCCCACCAATCAACAAGAATAGAATAAGGTGCATTTTTATTATCAAACTGCCAGTATATTTGTGGAATAATATAATCAATATATCCTTCTTTTATCCACTTCCTTGAATCTACATAAACATCATCATAACTACTTAATCCACTTGTTGCACTACCTCCAACTGACTCCCCATTTCTCCATATTCCAAATGGACTTACTCCAAATTTCAGGGTAGAATCTTTTGATTTTATTGCATTATTTAGTTCACTAATAAATGTATCTACATTATTTCTTCTCCATTCTTCCTTTGTAAAAAATCCTTCACCATACTTTTTATATGTTTCATCATCTGAAAACTCTAATCCATTAACTGGATAAGGGTAAAAATAATCATCAAGCACAACTCCATCTATATTGTATTTATCCACTACTTCTAAAATTAAATCTATTACATATTGCCTTACCTCTGGTATTCCAATATCTAAATAACTATATTTATCATATTTTACAATCCAGTCTTTATTTTCTTTTAAAGGACTACCTTCTGGTAATTCATTTATATAATTATCTAAATTAAATTTTTCTGAATTACTATCTATTCTAAATGGATTAAACCAAGCTTGTATTTCAATTCCTCTTTTATGAGCTTCTTTTATTGCAAATTCTAATGGATCATATCCAGGGTCCTTTCCCAATTCTCCAGTTAAATATTTTGACCATGGAGAATACTCTGACTCATATAAAGCATCTCCCATAGGTCTTACTTGAAAAAATATAGTATTCATATTATTATCTTCAATAAAATCTAATTTTTCCTTTAATAATTCCTGTTGCATCTTATTATTGTTATAACTTCCTACCTCCGGCCAATCTAAATTATTAACTGTTGAAAGCCATACCCCTCTCATTTCTCCTTGCTCCTTAAACTTGCTATTAAAAGTCTCATTACTATTATCTTTTTCAGTTACTTCTTTTTCATTACTACTATTTCTACTATTTATTTTGTCTAGCTTAATATTTAAAACTATTGCCACAACTATCCATATAGCAATAAAAATTATAAAAAACTTGTACCATTTTTTCATCCTCAATCACCCATTACCCAAAGTAAATATTTTCTTTATCTTTTACATAATTTTATTCTCTATATGAGATATACTCTTTTCTCTAAAAAATTATTCCATATTATTTATTACTCTCGTATACTATTTAAATATAACAAACTATACACAACCTTAAAAATATTTCTTTTTTAATACAATAAAAAAATAGCCTAAGTAAAGAGGGCACTGAAAAACTTAATGTTTTTCAAGTGCGGTTATCCACAAAGTAAAAAATAGTTAATGAAGCTGAAGCTTT